>JANONV010000173.1:0-4901 GCA_031421015.1 Gallionella sp.
ATAATCCAGCGCCTTGGTCATCAGCAGATAAGTGTTGGCGTCGAAATAAGCGGCGAACTTGTCGCCCTGATAGCGCAGATAGGACTCGATCTCGAACTCGATGTCGTAGTTGTAACTGAATTTTCCGGAACGCAATTCGCGCCCGAACTTGTCCGCCATCGCATCGTCGGACAGATAAGTGATATGCCCCAACATGCGCGCCAGTCTCAGGCCGCGCGCCGGCACCACGTTGTGCTGATAAAAATCGCCGCCGTGAAAATCCGGATCGGTCAGTATCGCGCTGCGCGCCACGTCGTTGAAGGCGATGTTCTGCGCGGTGAGCCGCGGCGCGGCGGCGATCGCGAACACGTGACGCACCCGGTCGGGATAAGCCAGCGACCATTGCAAGGCCTGCATCCCGCCCAGACTGCCGCCGATCACCGCCGCGAATTGGCGGATGCCGAGCCTGTCGGCGAGGCGCGCCTGCGACTCCACCCAGTCTTCCACCGTGATCACCGGAAAGCTCGCGCCGTAGGGCTGGCCGGTTTCAGGGTTGATCGTGGATGGCCCGGTCGAGCCATGACAACCGCCAAGATTGTTCAGCCCGATGACGAAGAATTTATTTGTGTCTATAGGTTTATTGGGGCCGATCATGGTGTCCCACCAGCCGATGTTTTTCGGATCGTCGGCGTAATGACCGGCAACATGATGATGGCCGGACAGGGCGTGGCAAATCAGGATGGCATTGGATTTATCGGCATTCAGCGTGCCGTAGGTCTCATATACCAGCTCGTAGCGCGGCAACACCGCGCCGCTGCGGAAGACCAGCGGGGTGTCGAAGGTTGCGCGTTGCGCGCTGACGATGCCGATACTATTTGATGCGTTCAAAATCAGACCCCAAAAAAAACAAACCCGCTCGGCTAAAGCGGAGCGGGTTGCCTCGCTTTAGCGCGTATCTTTTAAGTGCCCCGCAAGCTGATGTCAAATCGGCACTGATGCACAGTTTCCGTGTTTTACGAATCGCTGTCAAATGAAGCCGCCCGCCCTGAGTATTCCGATCACGCCCACTATGATCCAGAACACATTGAGCATGGTGTAGGCCTTATCCTTCTTGAGAATGGAACACCACGAAAGCATGACGGCGTCCACCGTGTTGAATATCCACACGAACATGAACGGGCTTGCCGGACCCAGCCAACTGACCAGCGAAAAGCTGAATATCCGCATCAGCACGCCCACCATCTCGATGATAGAAATGTGCCGGCGTATGAACGAATTGATGGCGCTAATTTCTACGGCTGTATATGTGTTTGTTGCAGTTGTCAGACATTCAGCTTGTCCAGCAGATCGCGTATCCTCATCGGGTCGTCGGCGCGCAAAATCTTCTGCGTGAGCCCGGCGATTTCCGGCAGGCTGGTGGTGAGCACACGCTGTTTGACGCTCGGCACTTGTGCCGAGAACATCGAGAACTGGCGCAAACCTAAGCCCAGCAGCAGGCGCGTGTAAGCCAGTTCCCCGGCCATTTCACCGCACACCGAAATGGGCACGCCCAACCTGTTGGATGTGCCGATGACGTGCGCCAGCAAGCGCAGCACGGCGGGATGCAACGGGTCGTAGAGATGCGCGACTTCTTCGTCGGTGCGGTCTATCGCCAGCGTGTATTGAATCAGGTCGTTGGTGCCGATGGACAGAAAGTCGAGTTTTTTGGCGAACACATTCAACGCCAGCGCGGCGGCGGGAATCTCGATCATGCCGCCGACCTTCACTTCGCGGTCATAGGGAATGCCCGCATCGTCCAGACTTTGTTTGGTCGCGGCGATGAACTGTAAAGTCTGGTTGATCTCGGATACGCTGGACAGCATCGGCACCAGTATTTTGACGTTGCCGTAATGCGTGGCGCGCAGCAGCGCGCGCAACTGGGTGCGAAACATCTGAGGTTCGGCCAGACACAAACGAATCGCGCGCAGCCCCAGCGCGGGATTGTTGGCGACGCGCTCCGCACCCTTGATCTGCTTGTCCGCGCCCAGGTCAAACGTGCGTATCACGACGGGTTGCCCCGCCATGCCGCTAGCTACTGCGTGATAAGCCTCGAATTGCTCGTCTTCATCCGGTAACACGTCGCGGTTAAGGAATAAGAATTCGCTGCGAAATAATCCGATCCCGGTCGCGCCGTTCTCTTTCACTTCGACGATATCCTCCGGCTTCTCGATGTTGGCGAACAGCTCGATGACACTGCCGTCCAGGGTGTTGGCGCGCGCGGTGCGCAGGCGCTTGAGCTTTTTGCGCTCCAGATCCCATGCGCTTTGGCGCAGCTTGTATTCGGCGAGTATCGGCTTGTCGGGATTGACGATCAGCACGCCCTGCTCGCCGTCCAGGATCAGCAGGTCGTCTTCGCGTATCAGCTCGCGCGCATGGTGCAGCCCCACCACGCACGGCGTGTTGAGGCTGCGCGCGACGATCGCGGTGTGCGACGTCGCGCCGCCCAGATCGGTGATGAACGCGGCAAATTGTTGCGGCTTGAACTGGATCAGGTCGGCGGGGCTCAGATCGTGCGCCACCATAATCATCTCGACATCATGGCGCGCCGGCGGCGGCTGATGTCCCGGCTGTCCGAGCAATTGCTTGAGCAAGCGCTCGGCGACTTGCTTCACGTCAAGTTGCCGCTCGCGCAGATAGACGTCTTCAAACTCGTCGAACTGCGCCACCAGCATTTCCGTCTGCACCTTGAGCGCCCACTCTGCGTTGCAATGCTCGTTGGCGATCATGTCGCGCGGCGCAACGCTCAGCAGCGGGTCGTCCAGAATCATCTGGTGCAATTCGAGGAAGGCGTCGAACTCGGCGGCGGCGTGGGTCGGACGATTACTGCGCAGATCGGAAAATTGCTTGCGCGTAGCTTGAAACGCGGTATCGAAACGCGCGATCTCCTCATCCACGAACCGTTTAGGCAGCACATAGTGCGCCACCTCCAGCGAGGTGTGCGAAATCAGGTGCGCATGGCCGATGGCGATGCCGCTGGAGACGGCGATGCCGTGCAACGTAAAACTCATTCGCCCTCTCCAAAATAGTCATTGATAAGATTCAATATTGCCCGCATCGCCTGTGCCTCATCTTCACCACTGGTCTCGATGACGATGGTCGTGCCCTTGGCGGCGGCCAGCATCATCACGCCCATGATGCTTTTGGCGTTCACGCGGCGATTGTTGCGCGATAACATCACTTCGCATTTGAAGCCGGAAGCGAGTTGCGTGAGCTTGGCCGAGGCGCGCGCGTGCAGACCGAGTTTGTTGATGATCAGCGCGTCCTGCCGCAGCATCTTATTTATCTGGATTGATGTAAACAATGCATTCACGACCGCCTTCGACGGCGATTTTCGCCAGCTCCGGAAGGGTCGTGGGGGAATGGCACACCACGCGCAGCAGCATCGGCAGATTCATCCCCGCCACGCCCATCACGCGCTCGGTATGGCACAGTTGCCGCGCGATGTTGCTGGGCGTGGCGCCGAATATATCCGCCAGAATCAGCACCCCGGCGCCGGCATCCAACTGTTTGATGAACGCCTGTCCTTCGGCCAATTTTTGTTGCGGATCGTCGCCCGCCAACACCGACAACACTTTAAGATTGTGCGGCACTTCGCCCAGCACATGTTTGACGCAATCCGCAAAACTATCGCCCAGGCCGTTGTGTGTCACCAATAGGATACCAACCACAGATCACTCCCCCTCAGATAAAGCCTATGGCATACGCCAGCAGCAACACGCCACTCAGCAATATAATCCAGCCATAGCGAGCGAACCAGCGCAACACGTTGGCTTTATCGGTATCCGCTTGTTGCTCCTCGGCAACGATCACGCCGATCTTGCGCAACGCACTGATGCCCTCCGCGCGGCGCACTTTCTGCTCCACGATGCCTTGTTCGGGACTGTGCATGTGTTCAGGATCATTCATGGCTCAACCTGCAAACGAAATACCTTTTCGCTGAATTCTAGCCGTTTCTGCATCCCGGCTGTGAGATGGATGTTGCCTTGCGCATCCACCAGCATCGCTTCGGTCAATCCCATTTGCCTGGCCGCGTCTCGCCAGCCACCCGCTCCGGCGATGAACAATGGCTTGGAAGCCGCATCGGACAACACACCGGCGCGTGCGCCGCGAGTCAAAACCGTGACCGCCTGCACGCCCTGCATGGGATATCCGCTGCGCGGATTGATAAGATGGCTGTAGCGCACCTTGCCCAGCATGAAATAGCGCTGGTAATCGCCCGACGTGCCGATTGCCTCGCCGTCGTTAAGCTCCAAAGTCGCCAGCGCGCCGGGCTTGCGCGGATGCTGGATGCCGACACGCCACGGACGGTTGCCATGTTGTCCGAGGGCTAAAACGTTACCGCCGATGTTGATCAGCGCGTTGCGGATCTCCTGCTTGCGCAACAATTCGGCGGCGCGATCCAGCGCGTAGCCTTTGGCGTAACCGCCCAAATCCAGTTGCACGAATTTATTTTTGCTCTGCACCCTGCCATGCTCGATCGAGATGTCGTTCATCTGCGGATTGGCCGCTACCCATTGCGTGATTTGCTTTTCGTCCGGTAGCGCCGGTTTGAATTCATCGGCGTGGAATCCCCACAGTTGCACCAGCCCGCCGATGGCCGGATTGAACAACCCTTTTGACTGCTGCGAAAGTTGCGCCGCATCTCGCAGGATGGCGACAAGTTCCGCCGAAACGGCCTCGCTTTCACCGTTGGCGAACGCCGCGTTCAATTCGCCAAGCTCGCTCGGTTGCCAGGTATGCAGCATGTCGTGCAGCCGCTGGAACTCCCGCAATACCTCGCCGACGGCCTGTCTGGCGCGCGGCTCGGTTTCGCCATACACGCTCATTTCCACCAGCGTGCCGAACACGTAGCCTTGCTCCTGATAGGTTGGCGGTTCCTTGCC
>JANONV010000174.1:0-6679 GCA_031421015.1 Gallionella sp.
GCAACGCAGGGCACCCCGCAGGGGCGGTAAACCGGGGTCGCCGTTTCTTGGGTTACTGTATTTTGGCGAAGCACAAGAGATGTACTTGCTGCCGGGCTACCCCCGGCGGTTTTGACTTTGATGTTGGGTTACGCGATAAAACTGCTAACCCAACCTACATGCTACGCGTTACATGCTGAAATTTAGAGATACAACGTTGAATACTCAGATTGAAAAAACCAAAATCGTCGAAGTCGCTGCCGCCGTGCTGCAACGCCCCGACGGCTCCTTCCTGCTGGCGCAACGCCCAGCCGACAAAATCTGGGCCGGCTATTGGGAATTTCCCGGCGGCAAGATCGAACCCGGCGAGACACCTTATCATGCGCTGGTGCGCGAGTTGCGCGAGGAACTGGGCATCACAGTAGCAACCGCTTATCCGTGGGTGACGCGCGTTTACACTTACCCTCACGCCACGGTGCGGTTAAATTTTTTTCGCGTGACGGCGTGGAGCGGGGAGTTGCATCCGCATGAGGGGCAGGCGTTTGCATGGCAGCCCTCCCCCACCCTAGCCCTCCCCCGTAGGGAGAGGGAACAAGTTTCCGTTTCACCTATGTTGCCCGCCAACGCGCCCATCCTGCGCTCACTGTCATTGCCAACTTTATATGCGATCAGCAATGTGCAGGAGCTGGGCGAGGATGAATTCGTGCGGCGGCTGGAGGCCGCTTTGCACAATGGTTTGAGACTGGTGCAGTTGCGCGAGAAGGATTATTCGCGCGCGGCGTTGCGGGCGCTGGCGCTGAAAATGTTGCCGCTGTTGCGGCAACATGATGCGCGTCTGATCATCAATGCCGACATCGAGTTAGCGAAAGAAATCGGCGCGGCCGGGGTGCAGTTGACCGCGACGCAGCTTGCCGGGTTGCGCGAGCGTCCCGATGTGGAATGGTGCGCGGCTTCTTGCCACAACGCGGCGGAGTTGCGCCGCGCCGAGGAGATGGGTTGCGATTTCGCGCTGTTGAGCCCGGTGTTGACTACGCAGTCGCATCCCGGCGCGCCGCATCTGGGCTGGGAAAATTTTGCGGTTATCGCGGCGGGCTCATCCATTCCAATCTACGCACTGGGCGGTTTGACGCACGATGATATACAGACCGCGTGGCAGCATGGCGCGCACGGTATCAGTTTGTTGCGTCAGGCTTGGTGAGGTGGTTCGGTAAATTCTTGTTCGGCGTATTCCTGTTCGCCGGGAGGCTGGGCAACGCGATAGTCTTCGTTAGCCCACTTTCCCAGATCGATCAGTTTGCAGCGTTCGCCGCAAAACGGGCGAAAGCGGTTGTTGGTATCCCATTGATGTTCTTTGCCGCAATGCGGACAGGTTACGATAGGCGGCGATTTGCTTTGCATCAGGTTCCCTTCATGAGGCGGTACTGCAAAAGGTCAATTCAAACGGAATATCCTGTTCGAACAGGGTGGTTTTTATCGCGTAGTTGGCGGCGATGAAACGGATGTTGATGGCGTACTTGTTGGCGCCCACTTCGGGTATGCAAGCCAGATCGCTGCCCAGGCTGACACGCAGCATCTGGGCGACGCGCCCGCCTTGCATTTGCTGGAAGACGCCGTGGTTCGCGGTGAAGCGGAAGCTCTTGCCGCCTTCGCGCAGCAGGCGCAGGATGATTTCCAGGCCGGTATGCAAAGGCATCAGCGAGGACTGCCATGTTTGCAGATCAGCGCGCCGCAACCCGGCATCCTGCGCGCGCCAGTAGTGGTAGGAAGGCAGGTCAAACTCGCAGGAACCTCCTGGCATGGCAATGCGTTGCTTGATGCTCATCAGCCATTCGTTCTCGCGCAGCGGTTGACCGGTTTTGCCTGACATGGCGAACAGGCTCGCGCTAGCCGCGTCAATTTCAGCAAGGACGGCATCCAGCGCAGGCTCGGAAATCGCGGGGTTGTTATACAGGGCGGAAAGATTGCGTTTCTGACGTTCCAGTTCTTGCAGCAGTTCGGATTTCAAATCCCCCCGTCCGGCCACCTCCAGAATTTCAAACAGCGTGGACATGGCCGCATGGTGACCCATGCTGTTTTCGTGCTCGGTGAAGTGCGCCATGCGCGCAAACAAATCCTCAAGGCGCAACAGGGTGCGCACTTTTTCGTTAAGAGGAAATTCGTAGCTGATCACTTCATTATCGCCCGGTGTTCTTTCTTGTGAAAATCAGTGGCGAACGATATATTGAATAGCCTGGTATCGTCAATTGCCGTTTTGCAAATTCAGAAATTCGCCAGGTAGCGTTCATGAAGAATGGCGACCTGTTCGGCGAGGTTTTCCATGCCGCCCTCATTATGTATGACATCGTCGGCCAACCGTAGCCGTTCGTCACGCGGTGTTTGCTGCGCGATGATGGCGCGAACTTCCGCGTCGGTGATGCGACTGCGTGTTATGACCCGCGCAATCTGAATCTCTTCTCCGCAATCCACCACCAGCACACGCTGGACCAGTTGCCGAAACGCGGGACTTTCCGGCAGCAGCGGCACGACCAGAATGATGTAGGGCTTCGCTTGCAATCGCTGCAACTGCGCCTTGGCCTGTTCGAGTATCAGTGGATGCAGAATCTTTTCCAGCCGTTGCTTGGCGGCAACATCCGAAAAAATCAAGCCGCGCATTTTTTCGCGATCCAGCGCGCCGTCGTCCGCGATGTAATTATCGCCAAAGGCGGAGCGGATCGCTGCCATGGCAGCGCCATCAGCCCTTCGACTGGGCTCAGGACAGGCCTGCGTCAGGCGGCGGGCGATCTCATCCGTGTCGATGATGCCGGCGCCATGTTTTTCGAACAGACCGGCGACGATGCTTTTGCCGCTGCCTATCCCGCCGGTCAGCCCAACAATCAGGCTCATGGGGAGGAAAGCAGTTGCAGGTATTGCTGTGTCAGAGTCTGTCCCCAGAACAGCGCGATCAGCCCTCCCCCCGCAAGATAGGGGCCAAACGGGATGGGGATGTTGCGGCCATGCTTGAGCGCCACGATCATCGTGATGCCGACCACCGCACCCACCAGCGAGGACAGCAGAATGATCAGCGGCAGCATTTGCCAGCCCAGCCAGGCGCCGAGCGCCGCCAGCAATTTGAAATCGCCGTAGCCCATGCCTTCTTTGCCGGTGGCGAGCTTGAACCCCCAGTACACGCTCCATAGCGCGAGATAGCCGATCACCGCGCCCAGCACCGCGCTGGGCAAATCGGTATAGACCCCGAACAGGTTGAACAGCAGGCCCGCCCAAATCAGCGGCAGGGTGATGTCGTCCGGTAGCAGTTGCGTGTCGAAGTCGATCGCGGTGAGCGCCAGCAACGCCCAGATGAGTAGCAACGCGCCGACCGCAGCCCAACCGAATCCAAAGTGCCAGGCCGCATAGGCGCACAGCACGCCGCTGACCGCTTCGATGATCGGATAGCGCGGCGAGATGGCTGCGCCACAGCTGTTGCACTTGCCGCGCAACAGCAGATAACTGACGATGGGAATATTTTCCCACGCGCTGATGGGATGGTTGCAATGCGGACAGGCCGAGGGCGGAACGATGAGATTGTAGGGTGAGATGTGGACAGGTTCGCCCTCCGCGTGCGAAAGCGAACCTTCTCCGCCCAGTTCGGCACATTGTTGCCGCCAGCCCAATTCCAGCATTTTCGGCAAACGATGTATCACCACATTGAGAAAACTGCCGACCATCAGGCCGAGGATCAGGCTCATAACAACAAATGCGGTGGGAACCTCTTGCAGAAGTTCTATGAGGCTCATTGGAGATCAGAGGACAGAAGACAGAAGACAGAGGGCAGAGGACAGAGGTGTTGTCGCGGCTGTGCCGCGTCTTTAGATATGACGTGCCGCGTAGCGGCACACAACAATCTGTCTTCTGTCTTCTGTCTTCTGTCCTCTGATGCATCAAACCACCGCGCCCATCTTGAAGATCGGCAGATACATCGCGATCACCATGCCGCCGATGAGTACGCCCAGCACCGCCATGATGACCGGTTCCATCAGGCTGGACAGGCCTGCCACCGCATCATCCACTTCGCCCTCATAAAAATCGGCCACCTTGCTGAGCATGGAATCCAGTGCGCCGGATTCTTCGCCGATCGCCACCATTTGCAGCACCATGCTCGGAAACAGCTCGGTCTCCTGCATGGCGGTAGTCAGGTTGGTGCCGGTGCTGACCTCGCGCTGAATGCGCTTGGTTGCGTCAAAATAGACGACGTTGCCCGATGCGCCGGCCACCGAGCTAAAGGCTTCTACCAGCGGCACACCGGCGGCGAACATGGTGGCGAGCGTACGGGCCCAACGGGCGATACATGCTTTGCGGATCAGCTCGCCAAAAACCGGCAGTTTCAGCGACAGCCTATCCATGACATCCTGCATCTTTTTACTGCGCTTCCAGAAATAAAAGAAAGCGTACCCGCCGCCGCCGATTCCGCCAAAAATCGCCCACCAGTATGATACAAAAATATCGGAGATGGCCATGAGAACCAGGGTGGGCGCAGGCAAATCGGCGCCAAAGCTGTCGAACAACTCCTTGAACGCAGGGACCACAAAAATCATGATCACTGCGGTGATGATGAACGCCATCACCACGATGGAAATGGGGTAGAACAAAGCGGATTTGATTTTGCTTTTGATCGCCTGAATTTTTTCCTGATAAGTTGCCAGACGATCCAGCAGGGTGTCCAGGATACCCGCCGCCTCGCCCGCTCCGATCAGGTTGCAATACAACTCGTCGAAATACAGCGGATATTTCTTGAACGCCTGCTGCAAGCTGCTGCCGGTTTCCACGTCGGTCTTGATGTCGAGCAACAGCCGCGCCACTGAAGCGTTGCTGTTTCCTTTGCCGACGATATCGAAAGCCTGCAACAGCGGTACGCCCGCTTTCATCATGGTGGCAAGCTGGCGAGTGAACAGCGAAATGTCTTTTGCGCTGACAGCCTTGCCGCTGGCGCGCAGACGCTTGATTTTTGTGACATTGATCCCCTGGCGGCGCAGATTGGAGGAAATACCGGCTTCGCCGGGCGCGCGCATCTCGCCTTTGACTACCTTGCCTTTTTTGTCTTTTCCTTCCCAGACATAGGAATATTCTTTCGCTTTTGGTGCTCTTGCTGCAACGGCCATCGCGCCCCCTGGATCACCCTGAATGTTTGCGGACTAATGTTGCCGGGCATCATGCCGACCTTTATGCTTCTTGTAAAGCTGAAGTGGTGAGTAGGGAGTTGTTTTCCCACTTTCAACTGAGGTGTGCAGCACCGCTCTACTTCCCACTTTCTACTGTTTTTTTGTCTGCGCCGGGAATATCCGCGCCACCTTCACGATGCGATCCTGAATTTGAATGATCTCTATCGGATAGCCTGCGATTTTCAGGCTGGTGCCGGTTTCCGGAATATCTTCGAGATGCTCGAGTATCAGGCCATTCAGCGTTTTCGCGCCCTCCACCGGGAGATGCAATCCCAGTTTACGATTCAGTTCGCGCAGGCTGCTGCTGCCTTCCAGCAGCATACTGCCGTCTTCCTGGCGCAGGAATTTGCCGGTTTGCGCGGGCGATTGCGTGGTGAACTCCCCGACGATTTCTTCAAGGATGTTTTCCAGCGTCACCAATCCGAGCAACTCGCCATATTCATCCACCACTAATCCCAGTCGCGTGTGGCGCTCCTGAAACTGTTGCAGTTGCTTGAGCAGCGGCGTGTCGGAAGGGATGAAATAAGGCTCATGCAGCGCCTCGCGCAGTTGCGCCAGATCCAGCGTGGTTTCCTGCAACAAAGCCGGCGCGCGTTTGATATGCAGGATGCCGATGATGTTGCTGGGCGTATCGGCATAAACTGGCAGCAGCGTGTGGTGGCAGGTGATGATTTGCTGGCGCAGTTCGTCTGCGTTTATATCCAGGGCTTCGATCTGATTGCGCGGAATCATCACATCGTTTACGGTGATGCGCTCGAGATCGACCAGGTTCAGCAGCATTTTCTGATGTTTGCGCGGCAAAAAATGCTCGGCATCCAATACCAGTCCGCGCAATTCCTCTATCGTCATTTTTTGCTTGCTCTGATCGGTTTGAATTTTGATGCGCAGCATCCAAAGCAGGCCGCGCACGATCGCGGTGGCGACCGAAACGACCGGATGAAACAGTGTAATCAGAGGGGTCAGCAAGTAAGACGATGGCAGCGCGATGCGTTCCGGGTGGCTCGCGGCGATGATCTTTGGCATGATTTCACTGAATACCAGCAGTATAAAAGTGATTGCCAGGGTGCCCAGCAGCAAGGCCATTTCACTGGCGCCAAACAGACGCAGGATGAGGATGTTGGTGACGGCGGCGGCCGCGACATTGAGCAGCGTATTACCGAACAGGATCGAGCCTAACAGCTTGTCAATTTTCGCCAGCAGCCGAGAGGTCAGCTTGGCGCTTTTGCTGCCCTTGCGCACCAGCGCGCTCAGCCGATAACGGTTGATCGCCATCATGGATGTTTCGGCAGCGGAGAACCAGGCGCCAAAAATGAGCAGCAGCACCAGCACACCGAGCAGCGTAGTTAAAGAGATGTCGTCCAAAATGAAGCCCTAATCATCCTGCAAAAAGCAGTTGTCCGCAGATTACGCAGATTTCCACAGATTAAACAAAAAATTGCCTTGTTTGGCGTACTCACCTTTTGGGTGACGCTGCCATCAATTGATAACTGCATGAAAATCTGCGT
>JANONV010000175.1:0-7036 GCA_031421015.1 Gallionella sp.
TGCTGCGCGTCGCCGTGCCTTACGGTTTGGTGAGCGCAGCGCAGGTGCGCATGTTCGCGCATATCGCGCGCAAGTATGACCGCGGCTACGGACATTTCACCACGCGCCAAAACATTCAATATAACTGGCTCAAGCTGGAAGTGGTGCCGGATCTGATGGCGGATCTGGCCAGCGTGGAAATGCACGGCAACCAGACCTCGGGCAATTGCATACGCAACATTACCAGCGACGAGTTCGCCGGTGTGGCGCGCGATGAAATTGTTGACCCGCGACCTTACGCCGAGATACTCCGCCAGTGGAGTACCTTCCACCCCGAGTTCGGCTACCTGCCGCGCAAATTTAAAATCGCTATTACCGGTGCGAGCGAAGACCGCGCCGCGATTGCGGTGCATGACATCGGCATGGCGGCGGTGATAAACGCTGAAGGCGAGATCGGCTTTCGAGTGTTGGTGGGCGGCGGCTTGGGACGCACACCCATCATCGGTTCGGAGATCTGCGCTTTCGTGCCGTGGCAACATGCCATCACCTATCTGGAATCCATCGTGCGCGTGTATAACGAATACGGTCGGCGCGACAACATCTACAAAGCGCGCATCAAAATACTGGTCAAGGCACTCGGTATCGCGGAATTCAAACGCCAGGTGGAAGCCGACTGGCAGTTTACCAAAGACGGTCCTTGCACGATTACGCTTGAAGAGCTCAATCGTGTCGCGGCATTTTTTATCGAGCCCGCTTACGAAACATTGCCACTCTACGATGCGGCAGTTTCCGAACTGCAAGCCGAAAACAGGGCGTTCGCCAATTGGTGTAAACGCAACGTCAAGCCGCACAAAGTGCCGGGTTATGCGGCGGTGATGCTGTCGCTCAAAAAAACCGGTAACGCGCCCGGCGATGCGACCGCCGAACAAATGGACGCGGCGGCGGAACTGGCGGAGCGTTTTAGTTTCGGCGAATTGCGCATTACCCACATGCAAAATCTGGTGTTGGCGTATGTCAAACAATCCGACCTGCCCGCCCTGTGGCAGGCCGCCAAAACGCTGGGCATGGCCACGCCTAACATTGGCCTGCTGACCGATATTATTTGCTGCCCCGGCGGTGATTTTTGCTCCTTGGCGAATGCGCGTTCCATTCCGCTGGCCAAGGCGATTGCCGAGCGTTTTGATAACATTGATTTTCAACATGACATTGGCGAAATCGAATTGAACATGTCGGGTTGCATGAACGCCTGCGGCCATCATCACGTCGGACACATCGGCATACTAGGCGTGGATAAGGATGGTGAAGAGTGGTATCAAGTCTCGATAGGTGGCGCGCAGGGAAATACGGCCAGCCTGGGTAAAGTAATCGGACGCTCATTTACGTTTGCGCAAATGCCCGAGGTAGTGGCTCGCCTGTTGCAGGTGTATGTGCGCGAGCGTTTTGAGGACGAGCGTTTCATTGACACCGTGCGTCGTATCGGTCTGGCCCCCTACAAAGACTATGTGTATGCGACACCGGTAGCGGATGATGCGGCGTTGGCCGGTGCCGGCTATGCCTTGATTGCGGCGGGCACGCCCTACCACACGCCTTACTACTCGCCGAGGTTCTGATGATAATCAAAAATAAAACCATCATGGACGACGACTGGAGCGTGTTGCGTTTGAAAGAAAACGACATGCCGAAAAACGTAGCTGTACCTATCGGCAAGATCATCGTGCCGCTGAAAGTGTGGCAGGCGCAGCGCGATGTTTTGCTACACCGCACAGACTTGGGCGTGTGGCTGACCAGCGATGAACGCGCAGAAGATTTGCAACATGACGTGGGAAAATTCTCCGTGATCGCCGTCGATTTTCCCCGCTTCGCCGATGGGCGCGGCTATTCCATCGCCTATCATTTGCGCGTCCGGTTGGGCTATCGCGGCGAATTGCGCGCCATCGGCGATGTGCTGCGCGACCAGTTGTTTTACATGCAGCGTGTCGGCTTCGATGTGTTTGTTCCCAGACCGGATAAAAACATAGGTGAAGCATTGAAAGGCTTGAGCGATTTTTTATTGACCTACCAAGCCTCGACAGATGAAGCATTGCCGCTGTTCAGGCGCGTGCAACGCGGAGGCGGACGATGAGCGCGTTACAAAATAAAATCGAACAAGTGAAAACGCTATTGGCTGAAGCCGTGCGCGATTTTTCGCCGGTGACATTCTCGAATAGCCTGGGCGCAGAAGACATGGTGCTGACGGATATCATCGCCCAACATCAGCCCGACATCGAAATGTTCAGCCTCGACACCGGGCGCTTGCCGCAACAGACCTGCGACCTGATGCAGGAAGTGCGCAAGCGTTACAGCGTACCGCTGAAGATTTATTTTCCGGACAGCGCGCGGGTCGATGCCTACGTTACTCTAAATGGCGTGAATGGATTTTACGGCAGCGTGGAAAATCGCAAAGCCTGCTGCCATATACGCAAGGTCGAGCCGCTCAAACACGCGCTGGCAGGCAAGAGAGCATGGATCACCGGCATGCGCCGCGATCAGGCAGTGACGCGCGGCAGCATGGAGGTGTCGTCTTTCGATGCGGATCACGGTTTGCAAAAATTCAACCCGCTGCTGGATTGGATCAATGCCGAGGTGTGGGAATACCTCAAGCAAAACGATGTCCCGTACAACAGGCTGCACGACAAGTTCTATCCCAGCATCGGCTGCGCACCTTGCACGCGCGCCGTGACACCGGGTGAGGACATACGTTCCGGCAGATGGTGGTGGGAGAATCCGCAGAATAAGGAGTGCGGGCTGCATGTGGGTAGTGTTCCGATTAAACGCGCTTAGTGCCGTGTAACACATGAAACTTCGCGCACAAACCCATTCCGGCCTCCCCAACCCCAACCCCAACCCCCTCAGTCCCCCCCCTGTCAGGGGGAAGCTCTAGCTCCTCCCCTGATAAGGGGAGGCTGGGAGGGGTTGGTTTTGGGGTGCAACAACCTGTCATAAAGAAAGTAAATAAATGAGTAACCACACCCTGACCCATCTCGACGTGTTGGAAAGCGAATCCATCCACATCATGCGCGAGGTCGCGGCGGAATGTAAAAATCCCGCGTTGCTGTTTTCCGGCGGCAAGGATTCTATCGTCATGCTGCGACTGGCCGAGAAAGCATTTCGTCCGGCAAAATTTCCGTTCCCGCTGGTGCATATCGACACCGAGCACAACTTCCCGGAAGTCATAGAATGCCGCGAAAAGCTGGCGGCGGACTTGGGCGAGCGGCTGATCGTGCGTTCGCTGGAAGACTCCATCAGACGCGGCAGCATCATCATCAAAGACCCGGATAAACCGCGCAATCCGTACCAGTCCGTGACCCTGCTGGAGACCATCGCCGAATTCGGTTTTGACGCCTGCATGGGCGGTGCGCGACGCGACGAGGAAAAGGCGCGCGCCAAGGAACGCATTTTTTCCTTTCGCGATGAATTTGGCCAGTGGGATCCTAAAAACCAGCGTCCCGAGCTATGGGATATTTACAATACGCGCGTGCACAGCGGCGAGAATATCCGCGTGTTCCCGATCAGCAATTGGACCGAAATGGACATCTGGCAATACATCGGACGCGAGAAGCTGCATATCCCCAGCATTTACTATGCGCACCAGCGCGAAGTGATACGTCGGGGCAACTCGGTCATCCCGGTGTCGCATCTGGTTCAACCAAAGCCCGCAGAAAAAGTGGAAGTCGTCTCGGTGCGCTTTCGCACGGTGGGCGACATGACTTGCACCGCGCCGGTGGAATCCGCCGCGCACACTGTCCGGGAAATCATTGCGGAGACGGCAACCACGCGCATCACCGAGCGTGGCGCGACGCGCATGGATGATCAGACTTCGGATGCTTCGATGGAGTTACGCAAGAAGGAAGGGTACTTTTAGCCACGCCACCATCCCCCTCCCTAACCCTCCCCCGGGGGGAGAGGGAATGCTGGCTCTCTCCCCCGCCGGGGGAGAGTTGGAGAGGGGGAAGCTTTTAATATTAGCGTAAAACTCCATAGGGCAAACACGATGAGCAACACCACACAACTACTTCGTTTTATCACCGCTGGCAGCGTAGACGATGGCAAAAGCACTTTAATCGGCCGTTTGCTGCACGACTCCAAGCAGATATTTGAAGACCAAATGACGGCGATTGCCAGGACCAGCACCAAGCGCGGCATGGCTACTGTGGATTTGTCGTTGCTCACTGACGGCCTGCAAGCCGAGCGCGAGCAGGGCATCACCATTGACGTGGCGTATCACTACTTCGCCACGCCCAAGCGCAAATTCATCATTGGCGACACGCCCGGTCACGAGCAGTACACGCGCAACATGGTCACGGCGGCGAGTACCGCGAATCTGGTGGTCATTCTGGTCGATGCGCGCAAAGGTGTGCTGGTGCAAACGCGCCGCCACACTTATCTGGCCAGCTTGGTCGGCGTACCGCACCTGGTGCTGGCGGTGAACAAAATGGACATGGTGGATTATTCGCAAACGCGCTTTGACGAGATCGTCACCGAGTACAAAAAATTTGCCGCGCAGCTTGATTTGCACGACATCACCTGCATACCAATGTCCGCGCTGGTGGGAGACATGGTGGTTGAGCGTGGCGATCATTTGCATTGGTATCAGGGTGAAACGCTGATGGAAAAATTGGAAAGCGTACAGATTGATCACGATCTGAACACCACCGATTTTCGTTTCCCGGTGCAATGGGTTTGTCGCCCGCAAACCCCGGAATACCATGATTTTCGCGGTTTTATGGGGCGCATTGAAGCGGGTGAAGTCAGCGTGGGTGACGAGATTACGGTGTTGCCATCCGGTCTCACCAGCAAGATAAAAGACATCGTCACTTACGACGGCAAGCTGCAAACGGCTTACGCACCGCAATCGGTCACACTGACGCTGGAAGACGAAATCGACATTTCGCGCGGCGATATGCTGGTCAAACAGGAGCGGCTACCGACCGTCGCCAAGGAATTCGAAGCGATGCTGTGCTGGCTGTCCGAAACGCCGCTGGACAAAAATCGCAAATATCTTGTCAAGCACACCACGCGCACCGCGAAGTGTGTGTTCAAGAGCCTCGATTACCGCGTTGATGTGAATACCCTGGAGCGCCATGCCAACCCGACAGTGAACATGAATGACATCGTTCATGCGGCGATAAAAGTGCAGCAACCGCTGGTGTTCGACAGCTATCAAAAAAATCGCGCCAGCGGCAGCTTCATCGTCATCGACGAAGCCACCAACAGCACCGTCGCTGCTGGCATGATTTCCTGATGCGTAATGGGAAGTTTTAAAAATCCAGGGTTACGAGCATTCGCTGCGTGCATTGCCTGCTTACCCTCACTTCACCCAACTGCTGCAAGATATGGGTTTAGCGCCTGAGTCTGCTGAACGGGTTGTTCGCGATGCGCGGTTAGACATCGAAGCGGCGTTCGCGTAAAGTATCGCAAATGCAACACCAGAAAAAAATAAACGTGGCCATGAACCGGGCAATTAAGCCTGAAGCTGTCGCGCATCCCCGGACGATAGAACGCATCGTAACCGGAATACCGACCAGCGACGGAGCCGGCGTCAAACTCACGCGCGTGCTCACGCAGAATCTGCAGCGGCGGCTCGATCCGTTCCTGATGCTCGATGCTTTTCACAGTGATGATCCGGACGATTATATCGGTGGTTTCCCCGATCACCCGCACCGGGGTTTCGAGACCATCACTTACATGATCGCAGGCCGGATGCGCCACCGCGACAGCAGCGGCAACTCCGGGCTGCTGCAAAACGGCGGCGTGCAGTGGATGACTGCGGGTCGCGGGGTGATCCACTCGGAGATGCCCGAACAAGAGGACGGAGTCATGGAAGGTTTCCAGCTCTGGCTGAACCTGCCGGCGCGGCGCAAAATGATCCCCGCCTGGTATCGCGACATCCCCAAGGCCGAGATTCCCGAATATGCGACAGCGGAAGGCGTTACGGTGCGCGTGATCGCTGGAACGAGCAACGGTGTTGCGGGTGCGATGACGCGCGAGGACACCGAGCCGCTGTTTCTCGACATCGATCTGCCGGCTGGCAGCTCGTTCTCGACGGGATTACCGGCGACTCATAATGCTTTCATCTATGTTTATCGCGGCGAGGTCACGATAGGCGGCATGAAGTTGGGCGAGAGACACATGGCCATACTCGCCAATACGCCGCAAGCCGATGGCGTGGCGCTGGCCGCATCCGGTTCTGCGAAAGCCATCCTGATCGCCGGCCAGCCCCTCGGCGAAGCTATCGTACAGCATGGGCCGTTCGTGATGAACACCCAGGAGGAGATTATCCAGACCCTCAACGACTTTCGCGAAGGGCATCTTGCCCTCGCAAAGTGAAGCACCACGACGTTGTATTGACTGGCAAACTTAACCAAGCAGAATCAAACATGAATGCATTGAATCGCTATGGCCCGTTGGCAGGCCGCATCTTGATCGCGCTGATATTTATAATTGCGGGATTCGGAAAAATTACCGGTTTCGAGGGAACGGTCGGCTACATCGCCAGCAAGGGGCTGCCGCTGCCCCAGTTGGCTGCAATCGTCGCAATCATCATCGAACTGGGTGGAGGCATCATGCTGGTGCTCGGCTGGAAAACGCGCTGGGCGGCGGCGGCAATATTGCTGTTCACCGGAGTGGCCGCAGTGATCTTCCACGATTTTTGGGCCGTTCCTCCAGAACAGGCACAGGGCCAGATGATCCATTTTATGAAAAACATGGCAATAATGGGCGGGCTACTTTTCGTGGTGATACATGGCAGCGGCCCTATCAGCTTGGATAAGAAAAGATAGCCTGATTGGCGCTGATAAAGGGCACTTCTAAAAATTCAGATTTCGTCATTCCGGCGAAGGCCTGAATCCAGTGTTTTCAACAGGCTGGACACCGGCCTCCGCCGGTGTGACGGCCGGCCACGTTACAGGATTGGGTTGGCGTCGGTTTCCTGCGCGATGGCGGCGGCCTGGCGTTCCTGTTCGTTCATTTCCAGCAGGTGTTCCATGATAGCGTAAGTCAGTTCCTTGCAGCCTTCGCC
>JANONV010000176.1:0-1712 GCA_031421015.1 Gallionella sp.
CGCAGCGATCAGCATGACCAGCAGCATGGTCGCCATCACTTGCGCGCCGCCCAGAACAAACACCGTGCGCTTCATCGCCATCAGGCGCGACAGGCTGAATTCCAGGCCGATGCTGAACATCAGGAACACCACGCCAAACTCGGCGAGGTGCTGCGTTTCCACCGCATCGGGAATCTACGCCAGGGCGTGCGGGCCGATCAAAATACCGACCGTGAGATAGCCCAGCATCACCGGCAAACGCAGGATGCGGCACAGCACCACCACCGCCACCGCAGTGGCGAGCAGAATGAGCACGAGCGAGAGAGCGCTTTCCATCCCTTGATAATGCCGCACTCGGGCAGGCTTTGCAAAGGCATGTAGTTTGTAGGATGGGTGGAGCCCTTCGATAAACTCAGGACAGGCTCCGCGATACCCATCGTGTCACGGAACAAATTGATGGGTATCGCTGCGCTCCACCCATCCTACCAGCTATAATGCATCCCATGAACAAACCCCCAACCGCCACCCCGCGCGCACTCGAGCTGGGCCGCGAAGTGTTGAACATCGAGGCCGCCGCAGTGCAAGCCCTCGCCACCCGTCTCGATGAGAATTTCCTGCACGCGCTAAATGTCATTCTGCGCTGCGAAGGCCGCGTCGTCGTCAGCGGCATGGGCAAGTCGGGACACATCGCGCGCAAGATCGCCGCGACTCTGTCCAGCACCGGAACCCCCGCCTATTTTGTCCATCCCGCCGAAGCCAGCCACGGCGACCTGGGCATGATTACCAGCGCCGATGTCATCATCGCGTTGTCTTATTCCGGCGAGAGCCAGGAATTATTGGCCATCGCTCCGGCCATCAAGCGTCAGGGAGCAAAACTCATCAGCATGACCGGCAACCCCGCATCCAGCCTGGCCAAAATCTCCGATGTGCATCTCAACGCGGCGGTGGATAAAGAGGCTTGCCCGATGGGCCTGGCGCCCACCACCAGCACCACGGCGGCGCTGGCGTTGGGCGACGCATTGGCGATGGCATTGCTGGATACCAAAGGGTTCGGCGCGGACGATTTTGCCCGTTCCCACCCGGGCGGCAGCCTGGGGCGGCGTTTGCTCACCCATGTGCGCGACATCATGCGCAGCGGCGAGCGGCTGCCGATGGTCAGTGTAAACGCGATGCTGGGCGACGCGATCCTGGAGATCTCGAAAAAAGGCGTGGGCATGACCGCCGTCGTGGACGCCAGACAGCGCGTGCTGGGTATTTATACCGATGGCGATTTGCGCCGCACGCTGGAAAAGAAACTGGATTTCAACGCCACCCCGGTGCGCAGCGTGATGTCCGCCAACCCGCGCTGCATAGCGCCAGACCGCCTCGCCGCCGAGGCGGTGCAGATCATGGAACAATACAACATCAGCCAGTTGCTGGTGGTGGATGAACAGAACAAGCTGGTCGGCGCGCTGAACATGCACGATCTGTTGCACGCAAAAGTAATATAAAACCAGACGCTAGTCGTTAGTTCAAAACCGCTTATCGACATCTCCAACTAGCGACTAACGACTATCAACTAATAACTGTATTTAGGAGAAAGTCATGCTGGCAAGCCGCGCGAAATTGATACGCCTGATCGCCTTTGATGTGGATGGGGTGATGACCGACGGCGGATTGTATTTATCCGATTCCGGCGAAGAATTCAAACGCTTCAATTCGCTGGATGGGCAAGGTTTGAAAATGCTGCGCGC
>JANONV010000177.1:0-2410 GCA_031421015.1 Gallionella sp.
CGCTTTTTTCGCATTTTCGAAAAAGTACTGCGCGCTTTTCTTATGCATCATGTCAAGTATTGTCCCGCCTATGACCAGCAGGACCATCAAGACGATATACCCCTGCATGACGACGGTTGGAATTGATGCCGAAAGTTCGGCAAAGGGGTTGCTCGTGAACATTAGGTTCTCCTCAAAAATTTTAGACGCGAAATATTATCCTTAAATCGATTGGCCGTCGAGCATAGAAAAAGTTACCCCCACAAAAATTCTTCACCCTACGAACCTACCACCATTACTTTACTTAATCAGCCCGAACAAAAATTGGTAAAAATGGGGGGCAAAGAAGAGCGTCCCATCTCCCCCCAGCCCTCCCCCGTGTGCGAGGTTGTTGCCGCTTCAGCGGCTGTACAACCACGGCCTACCCCCTGCGGGTGCAAAGGGGAGGGGGTGTTTTCTAGCGTCCCGAGTGACCACTGAGTTTTACTTCTACTTTTTCACTTTCTTCGATACTTGCGTAATAGGTACGCAGTATTTCCAGTACCTCAGGCCGGCTGAATTCGGCGGGCACTTCGGCACCTTCGGATAACCATTTGCGCAACTTGGTGCCAGAAACCAGCAACCGGTCAGCCTCACCGTGCGAGCCGCCGCAGCCGAAATAAACGTCATCCTCAGATAAACTTGAAAATATTATCACTACCTAAGAGTCGGGCTCCGCTTCGCCTTGCCACAGCATGTCGTACCCGAGTTCCTTGCTGTCGGAGCACATTTCAGCCAAGGCGGAAAACTTGGAGAGAAACGTCTCGTCGGCATGTGATTTTTCATGCTCCTCGAAAGAACGCCAATAAGTCACGATGACAATGTGGTCGTCGGCGACCCTGGGTTCGCTCAGAGATCCCTGGGCTGAAACGAAACCTGAAAATTTGAAAACCTGCCCGCAAATGAAGCCGCCTTTGTCTCCGCCGTAGGTATTCTTGACGACATTGCACATTTCGCCCAGCGCCAATTCGACGTCATCAAAGCTGACGCCGGCTTTGACCTTGAGGGTGTTGAACAGCATCTTGGCCCCGAACGGGATGGAAACGGGTTCAAACATTGATTTCTCCTTATGAAGCGCCAGCGCACCGACAGGGTCCAGCACCGGCCATGGACCAATTTTAGCCCCGCACATCCGCGCTCAGTGCGGTGATCTCGCCTGCAAAATTCTTGCCCGCAATCGCCGGGCGCTTAGGGAAACGCTGATTTATTCAGAAAAACCGGGGTGAAGCCGCCGATGCCCATCATCACCAGATCGCCCTTTTCGCGTGAGCTGACTTTGATGCGTGGCAAGGTGCGCGCTCGTTCCAACTCGTCCGCAAGAACCCTCCCTCTGAGCAATAAAGGATTGAGGTCGCCCCCACCGTGCGGTCTTACGAGTGCCATTTCGTTTCTCCCTGCTTTGCCAATCCATCCGGATTGACTGTAGGGCTATGCTAGGACTTTAATCGGCAAACTTCGATACCCCTAATGGGTTATACACTTATAGCTCATCACGGCTATGGTTGGCGTGACTGGCAATTGCGCATACTATCGCACCTTCAATGATGACGCGTATTCCTACGGAAACGGTCGGGATTGAATACTCAACTAGAGCTTCTTGCAAAACTATATTTAAAATGAAACGTTCTGACATCCAACGCAGGAATTTCTGCATCGAAACAGCTACGATTCCCCTTGTTAGCGATAATCTTTCGAATCTACCGCATTTGTCCGTTCCGCCTGGGTGCGCTCCTTGTAACGCTGCGCCTCGCTGGGCGTGAACTCGATCTTCTCGCCACGGTGCGGATTATGATCGATCAGCGGCACATGCCCCAAGCTGCGGCTGTGTTCCCGTAACACGCTGCTGCAATAAGCCGCATCCATCAGGTCGTAGCAGTTCGTCACCCGCTGCGCCGTCATCAGGGACAGCGGTATCGCCGCCAGACTGTCGTGCATCGAGGCGCTGGAAAGGAGTGCGCTCACCGGTATGCCGCAATCCGCCGTGTCGATGTGTAGCTTGTAGCCGTTCCAACTGTTCTTGTAGCCTTGTGCGTTGCTCTTGCTGCCACGGTCGCAAGTCTCGCGGCAGCTCCTTCAATAGTTGCGCCAGGGGCTTGCCCTGTTGGCAGCAGAGCTTGCTTGGCTTCACCTCGCGAATTTCGTCCTTGCGGGGGCGACCGCGTTTATGCTTCACGACAGGCAATGTTACTGCGGGTGTTTTCACCGTGTTTGCCGGTTTCTCGCGTGCCTCTATCGCCGTGCCATCCCGGCTGATATGGCCTACCAGGCGCTCGATTAAACCCGCCGTGGTGGATATGCGCAATATCGCTTTTGATACAAATGCATTAGCCAGCATCCCGCGATCATGCTCGGGGCATCCACATCCCCGCCATGTCGTACTGATAAATTCTTC
>JANONV010000178.1:0-2981 GCA_031421015.1 Gallionella sp.
GCCGCATCGAAACGGAGATGCAGGACTGTGCGCTCGCTGCGTTGGAACAAATCAATTGTAGGGGGCGCCATGCGCACCCGGGGGCGCTTGGCGCACCCTACGGAGCCAGCATGGTGCTGTTCGACGAGACCTGGCATCAAGGCGTGATCGGCATACTCGCCTCGCGCCTCAAGGATAAATTTCATCGCCCGACCATCGCCTTCGCTCGTTCCTCAAGCGGAGAAATAAAAGGATCAGGGCGTTCCATCGCGGCATTGCATCTGCGCGACGCGCTGGATCTGGTCAGCAAACGGCATCCCGCGCTGATCAAAAAATTCGGCGGGCACGCCGCCGCCGCAGGCTTGAGCATCGCCGAAGCCGACTTTGATAGCTTTGTCGCCGCCTTCGAACAAGTTGCCGACGAACTGCTCAACGCGTCAGACCTGGCACAGCGCATCGAGACCGATGGCGCGCTGGATATTGCCGAAATGAATCTGGAAGTGGCGCGCATATTGGATGAACAGGTGTGGGGACAGGGCTTCCCTACCCCGCAATTCAGTGATGACTTCATCGTGAAAAATCAGCGTGTGGTCGGTGAAAAGCATCTCAAGTTGCGTTTAAGCGCGCAGGGCAAACTCATAGAAGCCATATTATTTGGACACAACGAACCACTGCCCGAACAAATACATGCCGTGTACAGTCTGAGCGTCAATGAATACAATGGCACGCAAAGTGTGCAGCTCATCGTTCGGCATTGGCGGGGGAAAAAGGATTGAAGATTGAGGAAATCCCACTGCCCTGTTTTTAATTCAATCCTCGATCCACGCTCCTCGATCCTGCTTCACTTGCATCAAACAAAAAGGTAACGCGATGGATACCAGTTTTCTGCAAGACAACGGCATCGAAGCCCTGCCGCAATTCCTCACCAGCCTCGCCATTGGTCTGCTGATCGGGCTGGAGCGCGAGCGCACCCCATCGGCCAAGGCCGGGCTGCGCACCTTCGCTCTGGTCGCCCTATTCGGCACGCTGTCGGCGCTGCTCTCCACAAAACTCGGTTCGCCCTGGCTGCTGATCGCCGGCCTGCTCACTGTAGCGGGGATGATCATCGTCGCATACCTGAATAGCCCAAGCGGTCATGACCGCATCACAGATCAAGAACGCCGCAGTGTCGATTCTCCACCTCCTCAGTCCAATGACAAAAATGGTAGTGTGCCGCCAAGCGACACTCGAACTATCGAAAACGACCCCGGCACCACCACCGTCATCGCCTTGCTGCTGTGTTTCGGGCTGGGCGCGATGGTTTGGTATGGACTTGCCAAGCTGGCCGTGATGCTGGCAATAGGTATCACTGCCCTGCTCTATTTCAAACCCGAGCTGCGCGGAATATCGCAGCGGCTGACGCGCCGCGATCTGGTCGCCGTGCTGCAATTTTCGGTGCTGACTTTTATCGTGTTGCCGATTCTGCCCGATCAAAATTACGGCCCCTACGAAGTCTTCAATCCGCATCAGGCCTGGCTGATGGTGGTGCTGATCTCCGGCATCAGTTTGGCGGGCTATACCGCGCTGCATCTGGTGGGAACCCGCTATGGCGCGCCGCTGCTGGGTTTTCTCGGCGGTCTCGTTTCCAGCACTGCGACCACGCTGATTTATGCGAAACACGGCAAGAGCAACCCGGCCATGTTGAACCTCGCCGCAGCGGTGATCGTGATCGCCAGCATGGTGGTGTTGCTGCGCCTGGCAGCAGTCAGCGCCGTGGTCGCCTATGGCACGCTGCCCAGCCTGTTGCCGGTGCTGGCGGGCGGCCTGTTGTTCGGTTTGATTGTCGTGGTGTATAGCTGGCGAAGGATGAGCAACGCAACCGAACTCTACATTCCGGAAACCTCCAACCCGGCCGAATTGCATACCGCCATCGGCTTCGGCTTGCTGTATGTCGCCGTGTTGCTGGGCGCGGCGTGGATGTCCGATCTTGCGGGCAGTCAGGGGCTGTACGTTGTAGCGCTGGTTTCGGGGCTGACCGATGTAGATGCCATCACACTGTCCAGCCTGCGCCTGTTCAATCTCGGCCAATTGAGCGAACAGCAAACCGTCACGGCGATTACGCTCGCCTTCATTTCCAACCTTGCCTTCAAGTTCGGCATGGTGATGTTCATCGGCGGCTGGAATCTCGCCAGACATGTCGCCATCGGCTTTGTGGCGATGGTCTGCGGCGTGTTGCTAGGCTTGTTTGCGCTATAATCGCGCCCCTTTTCAGCAAGCGACAAAGACAAAACAATGGAAGCCGAACAACTCAACGCCTTATCCAACCAGTTACAAGACTTGGCAACACGCAGCGCGGAATTGCGGAGGTATCTTTGACTTCGATGCCAAACAGGAACGCTTAGTCGAAGTCAGCGAACTCGCCGAAAATCCAGCCATCTGGCAGGATGCCAAGCGCGCGCAAGAGCAGGGTCGCGAACGAAAAATGCTGGAAGGCGTGGTGCTCGGCCTCATGCAAATCCGGCAAAATCTTTCCGATGCCGCCGAGCTGTTTGAAATGGCAAAGGCGGAAAATGACGATGCCAGCCTGCATGGCACCGCCGCCGACATTCAGGACATCGAGAAACGCGTCGCGGACATGGAATTCCGCCGCATGTTCTCTCACCCCATGGACCCGACCAATTGCTTTGTTGACATTCAGGCCGGCTCCGGTGGAACCGAAGCGCAGGACTGGGCAGCCATGCTGCTGCGCATGTATCTGCGCTACTGCGAACGCAAAGGCTTCCAGGTCGAAGTGCTGGAACAATCCGACGGCGAAGTCGCGGGCATCAAGGGCGCCTCCCTCAAGGTGATCGGCGACTATGCCTACGGCCATCTGCGCACCGAAACCGGCGTGCATCGCTTGGTGCGCAAGTCGCCATTCGATTCAGGCAACCGCCGCCACACTTCGTTCGCCAGCGTATTTGCCTATCACGAAGTGGATGAATCCATCGAGGTCGAGATCAATCCTGCCGACTTGCGCGTCG
>JANONV010000179.1:0-3273 GCA_031421015.1 Gallionella sp.
CCGTGCTGCGGATGCGATCGTGATCGCGCCCGCGAGTGCCGATTTCATCGCCAAGCTGGCGCATGGCTTGGCGGATGATTTGTTGTCTACCTTGTGTCTGGCGCGTGTGTGCCCGCTGATCATCGCACCGGCAATGAACCGTGAGATGTGGCTGAATGCTGCGACGCGACGCAACATTGTGCAACTGATTACCGATGGCGTGCAGGTGCTCGGCCCGGATAGCGGTGTGCAGGCGTGCGGGGAAGAGGGCATGGGACGGATGCTGGAGGCGGCGCAATTGGCGCAAGACATTGCTGCGTTTTTTCAACCCAAGCTGCTGTCCGGCAAAAAAATCCTGATCACCGCAGGTCCCACATACGAAGCCATAGATGCGGTGCGCGGCATCACCAATCGCAGCTCCGGCAAAATGGGCTATGCCATCGCGCAAGCCGCGCTGGAGCAAGGCGCGGAAGTGGTGCTGGTGTCCGGCCCGACCGCACTGGCCAAGCCGCACGGTGCGCAAAGCGTGGATGTGGTCAGCGCCGCCGAGATGTTCGATGCGGTGCAACGGCAGGTGGCCGATTGCGATATTTTCATCGGCGTGGCGGCAGTCGCGGATTACCACGTCGCGCAACCCAGCGCACAAAAGATCAAGAAGAGCGCGGACAAGCTCACGCTGGAACTCGTGCCCAACCCGGACATTCTGGCGTATGTCGCCAATCTGCCGAATCCGCCGTTCTGCGTGGGCTTTGCCGCCGAGAGCGAGAATCTCGCCGAGCATGCCGAGCAAAAACGCCGCGCCAAAAAACTCCCGTTAATGGTGGCAAATCTTGCGCAGCAGGCCATAGCCAGCGACGACAACGAGCTGATCCTGTTTGATGAGAGCGGCAGCCACGCACTACCGCGTGCCGACAAACTCACGCTTGCGCGACAGTTGATGCTGCACATTGCGCAACGTTATAAAGGGGGTTGAAATGAAACACATCGCGGTGGATGTCAAAATCCTGGATCATCGTTTGCACGATCACGCGCCCGGCTATGCCACGCCCGGTTCGGCGGGTATTGATTTGCGCGCCTGCATAGAACACAACATGGTGATACAACCCAAGCAGTGCGAACTGATTCCCAGCGGCATCGCCATGCATCTCGGCGATCCCGGCTATGCGGCGATGATTTTGCCGCGCTCCGGGCTGGGGCATAAGCACGGCATCGTGCTGGGCAATCTGGTGGGTCTGATTGATTCAGATTATCAGGGGCAAATTTTCGTTTCGCTGTGGAACCGCAGCCAGATCCCGTTCACACTGATGCCGATGGAGCGCATGGCACAACTGGTCATCGTGCCGGTGATGCAGGCGAAATTCAATATCGTGGAAGAATTTCCGCTGAGCGCTCGCGGCAGCGGGGGGTTTGGCAGCACCGGCAAGCATTAGTGGATGAAAGGGCAGATCATCGCCAGATGATTGCATGGCAACCTGTCAGCCGCACCCGCCAGCAGATTCAGTAAGGCCACGGGATGCCGGGGATGGATAGGCGCGCGCGACGGGGCATGAAGATCGAAGAAGTGTTTTGGATGGCGTTATGTTAGCAGAAAACGTGGTCTGTCCCCAATGCTGTTCACTTAACTAAATTCCTGCTATAGGCGGCGTCAATGGCGAACAAATATGAACACCGAGCAGTATTATTTTAATTATTGTTTTGTGTTTTTTGGACATAGACTAGCCTTGAACCCAAATAATCCATTCGCTCAAAAACCGCAGTTGGTGGGTTCGTAGGTGCGAATTTATTCGCACGCTCAACAGGTTAGGTGCGAATAAATTCGCACCTACAAAAACCGCATAATCCGTTGAAATGCCGAACACTCTTCACTAACTGCGGTTTTTAGTCTCTAATACCAGTCAAATGATCTCAAATTATGACAATAATATATCGAAAATCAAGCACTGGCGCTGCTTTCCAGGTGAATCTGAATCAGGTTAATGTAGGGTGAAAAACGAGCGCAGCGAAGTTTCGAGCTTGCGGCCAAAAGCGTAGCGTTTCCACCAATGGATAGTCTCGGTGGATTGGTGGATACGCCGCGCCCTCACCTCGGCACCTCTCTTCGCTCTCCCCTCCCGCAGGCGGGAGAGGAAGCAAACGCGAAAAGCACTGGTTGTTTCCCGCGGCTTTATCCACCACATTTTTGGCTCCGCTTGTCCGGCTTAGGTATGGCTTATTCCATTTCCATTTTAATAGTACGTTAATTTGTCGTGCCAAATAACACATGAATCTTCGTAAACCAACCCCTCCCGGCCTCTCCAACCCCCCACCCCCCTTGTCAGGGGGAGAAACAGGGGAGGAGCTAAGCTTCCCCCCTGACTGCGGAAGGGTCGCTGCGCAGCAGCGGGGTACCCACCGGCGTACCCCTTGCGGGTGCAAGGGGGGGCTGAGGGGGTTGGTTTTAAGATGTTACAGTGTAGCGGGTTCGGCTCAGCCATACAGCCATATCCGGCAGGTGAAACGCAACCTGCAAAAAAGCACTTTTAATTTAGAAATGGAATTATGAGTAGTCTCCCCGGCATTTCTGAAAAACCGCAAAACGGAATCCAAGGTTTAAAGCACTGGCGCTATGACCTGCTGGCCGGTATGCAGGTCGCGCTGGTGTCATTGCCGCTGTCGCTCGGTATCGCCATCGCCTCAGGCGCGCCGCCAGTGACTGGCGTGATCTCGGCGATCATCGCCGGGCTGGTTTTCCCATTCCTGGGCGGTGCTTACGTCACCATCAGCGGGCCGGCGGCGGGGCTGGCTCCGGCGCTGCTGGCCGGCATGATTATGCTCGGCGGCGGCGATCTCGCGGCGGGCTATCCGCTGCTGCTGGTGGCGATCTGCCTCACCGGCCTGGCGCAGATCGTGCTGAGCCTGTTCAAGGCCGGGCGCTTCGCGCTGTTCCTGCCGGTAACGGTGGTCGAGGGGATGCTGGCGGCGATCGGCATCATGATTATCGTCAAGCAGATCCCGGCGCTGCTGGGCGATTTCGTGCCGCCCGCGAAAAGCATGCTGGTGACGATTGCGAACCTGCCTGAAAGCTTCCTCAGGATCGATCCGGCCATCGCGCTGATCGGCGGCGTTTGCCTGTTTCTGATGTTCTACTTCAACCGCACCCGCCATGCCTGGCTGCGGCGCATCCCGGCGGCGCTGTTCGTGGCGGGTGTCGGCATCGGGCTCGGCTACCTGCTGCAACTCGATGCGAAGTATCTGATTACCATGCCGCATAACATCATCGAGCACGGCATCACCTTGCCAGCTTTTGGTGCCGTT
>JANONV010000180.1:0-5937 GCA_031421015.1 Gallionella sp.
GTCATAATTTTTCCTCAATGGTAGATTGATCTGAGTGTAGTCGTTTCATCACAGCACTTGTGATGCCGGAATACTACCTGCCTTATATGACGGAATTATTACAAAACGCCACGATTTTTCAACGGGCGCGCTCTAACCCCAAGTGCAACATTCTTTCATGAAAGAATGCTGCATGACAAAAAAATACCAACACATCACCTGGGCTGACCGTACCTTGATTCAAACCCACCTCCAGCAAGGGTTTAAACCTGCCGCCATTGCGGCGAGCCTGAATCGGCCACGTTCCTGTATCCCTCGCGAACTTGCCCAACATGCCAAGCTGACTCAAGACACGGGCATCAAGGTTTACTTCGCTCATCCGCACAGCCCGTGGGAGCGGGGGCAAAACGAAAACACCAATGGCTTGGTGCGTCATAACCAGCGACTTGGTCGCCGTCTTTTGGCGGCCTAGTCGAATGGCTAGTTGTTTCATCAGTATCGGCCAAAAGGCTCGGATCTTTCTGTGTTCTCGCAACGCCAGCGCGACGACATCGCATGGAAACTCAACACCCGACCCAGAAAATCGCTAGACTGGCAGTGCCCAGCCGAACTGTTTCTTCCTGAAGGCGCTTTTGACTTCAAAGCTTACTGGGCTGATAAACTTAATATTGTTGCACTTGGACTTTGAAACCGCCAACCCTACAGGTGTCACCTTAATTTCTGACTGCTGAGTAACGGGTGCAGCAGGGTAGTCGCTGAATGTTTCAGGTTTGTTAAGCCTCATTGCCCCCAATTGTCCAAAACTCAGGGGATCAAAATTCAGGTTGAACATTCCGGCTTCCTTCGGTAGAATCCGCGCTCTTTTGAAAATTGCTTGGAGTAGAGCTATGGCACGTGTATGTCAAGTGACGGGGAAAGCCCCGATGACCGGGAACAACGTTTCCCATGCAAATAACAAAACCAAGCGCCGTTTCTTGCCGAATCTGCAACGCCGCCGTTTCTGGGTCGAAACCGAAAATCGCTGGGTCAGCATGCGCCTGACCAATGCGGCGCTGCGCACCATCGACAAGAATGGCATAGACGCGGTGCTGTCAGGCATGCGCGCCCGCGGCGACAAAATCTAAGGAGCCCGGAACATGCGCGAAAAAATCAAACTTGAATCCAGTGCCGGGACCGGCCATTTCTACACCACGACCAAGAACAAGCGCACCACGCCGGAAAAGATCGAAATGAAGAAGTTCGATCCCAAGGCGCGCAAGCACGTCATGTACAAAGAAACCAAGCTGAAGTAATCCGGCTCAGTTTCGTAGTGCAAAGAAAAACCCGCGAGAGCGGGTTTTTTTATTGGGAATTGATGCTGTGCTATTTGGTAGCGCCGTATGTATGTACCGCACATTTTTCATTCGGCGGATAACGGCCTGCGGCCTCATCCGCCCTACTGCACTTTTGGTTGCAATCATCATTGGTGAAATATCGTAGGGGCGCAATTCATCGCGCCCTTACCGAGCCAAGTAGGCTGGGCACGATTTTGCAACGTAGAGGTTCTCGCACCCGGAGGGTGTGCCCACGCGGATACTAAGCTTCACCGATGAAATGGAGCTGGAATTATTTGTAATCGCGCAATTCCGGAGGTGTGTCGTCGTGGTCGCCGTGTGGCTCACGGTCATAGGCTTTGACGAATACTTCGCGTTCGTTTTTTTTCGTCGGATATGCGGGGATGTCCAGGTTGTGGCAGGTGGTGTCTTCGCAGTAGTAAATAACCTTGCGTCCGATGCTGTGCAACGGGCTGTGGTCGAGGCGGAAGCCTTCTTCGGTCAGACCGTTTTCCAATCCTTCGAGGGTGTAGTGGCGCAAGCTGTAGGAAACACGCAGCGCATTCGGGGTGTCGCTGTACTCGGTCTTGCAGTCGGGCAGGCCGGACAAAAGCCGGTAAGCGCGCGCTATCTGACCGGGAGGTTCCGCATTGAATACGATGTCGCGACGTTTATTCAGTTCAAATGGATCAATCATGTTGATCTCGCGGTAACAAGATTACTTGCCCTGCAGTATTTGCATTCCTTTGAGAAGATTCAATGCCTGATTAAGTTGATAGTCGGTCTTGGAACCGAATTCGGATGGCGCAGGTTTCGCGGCATCTCCGTTGGTACTGGGAGCAGGGCGCGCGTTCTTGCCGGTTTTGTCCGGTGTTTCGTCCGGCGCTTTGTCATTGAGCAGATGTTTTTCCAGATCCGCTTCGCGCAGGCGGAGCGCGCCATCCGTGGCGGAAGGATCTTCCACCAGGATGTCCGGCACGATGCCTGTGGCCTGTATGGAACGGCCGTTCGGCGTGTAATAACGCGCCGTGGTCAGTTTGATCGCGGTATTGTTACCCAGCGGGAGTATGGTTTGCACCGAGCCTTTGCCAAAGGTTTGTGTGCCCATGATGACCGCACGTTTATGATCCTGCAATGCGCCCGCCACGATTTCGGAGGCCGAGGCCGAGCCACCGTTCACCAGCACCACCATAGGGACGCTCTTGACTGCATCCGGAAGCTGTTTCAGGTAATCTTCCTTGCCGTTGCCGCGCAAATAATTATCGGGGCTGGCGGTCAGACGCATTTTGGCATCCTCGGTGCGGCCATCGGTATAAACGACGAGCGCATCCTTGGCCAGGAAAGCGGCTGACACGCCTACTGCGCCGGTGAGCAGGCCTCCCGGATCATTGCGCAGATCAAGCACCAGGCCTTTCAATGCCCCCTGGTTTTGTTTGAACAGGTTTTCAAGCGCAGTAGCGAGATTTTCGCCGGTGCGTTCCTGGAACTGGGTGATGCGGATAAACCCGTAGCCCGGCTCGACCAGTTTGGATTTCACGCTCTGCACCTTGATGACGGCGCGCGCCAAAGTGAACGTCAGTAATTTCGGCTCATTCTTGCGCGTGATGGTCAGCGTGATCTTGCTGCCCGGTTTGCCGCGCATGTGCTTGACGGCGTCGTTCAGCGTCATGCCTTTGACCAGTTTGTCATCCAGCTTGATGATCAAGTCGCCGCTCTTGATGCCGGCCTGGAAGGCCGGGGTGTCTTCTATCGGCGAGATCACTTTGACCAGGCCGTCTTCCATGCTGACCTCGATACCGAGCCCGCCGAATTCGCCATGCGTGCCGACTTGCAGCTCTTTGAAGGCTTCCGCATCGAGATAAGCGGAGTGGGGATCAAGGCCGGTCAGCATGCCGTTGATCGCCTCGGTGATCAGCTTTTTGTCGGTGACCGGCTCGACGTAGTCGCTCTTGATGCGGCCAAACACCTCGGAGAACGCGCGCAATTCCTCGATGGGTAGCGGGGTCGCAAGCGTTTGCTTGTCGGCAATTGCGGCGAAATGCAGGCTGACCGATACGCCCACGACCAGACCCAAACCGACCAGGCCTATTTTTTCCACCAGACTTACTTTTCCCAGAAGACGCATAATTTCCTCAATTTGATTTTTAGAGACCATTTCAGTAGGTTTCATACCCCGCGCCATTTGCCTGCGGGATGCAGTGCAAGGCGCGGACTGCGCCGTGTAGTCATTCTCCACAAGCAGACCGCAACGCTGCAATGCGCCCGCAGGCAAATGGCCCTTTGGGTTGGGGCTGGGCGCGGCGTCTGCTGTGTTGCACCGCTTGCCAATGCGCGGTCGCGACACGTTACTGCGAAGCAGCCGTTTGCGGGAGCGACCGCCGGCGACCATTCCCGCACCCACCGCTTCGCGCACCGTGTCATGGTCGCCACCATTGGCTGCGCGATGCGCCTTGCATCCATCCGCGCCCAGCCCCAACGCGGGGTATGAAACCTACTGAAATGGTCTCTTAGCCAGCCACTTCATCGGGTCGAGCGGTTTGCTCTGATGGCGCAGTTCGAAGTATAAACCGAAATCTTCATTGCCGCCGCTGTTGCCGACCGACGCGATGGTATCGCCGCCGCGCAACACATCCCCGACCTGTTTGTAGAGCGTTTCAGTGTTGCCATACAAGCTCATATAGCCCTTGCCGTGATCGACGATGAGCAGGTTGCCGAAACCGCGCAGCCAATCTGCGAACACCACCTGTCCGGCAGCGATTGCTTTGACAGCTTGTCCGCCGGAAGTTCTGAGAAACAGCCCCTTCCACCGAACCGTGCTGTCGGGCCGCGGTGTGCCGAAACGATTGGTGATCTCACCTCTGACCGGCAGCGCCAGCTTGCCCTTGAGTTGGTCGAACGGACTGCCGTCAAAGCGGTTATCCGGCAGGTTGTCGTTGCGGAACAGCGATTTCGATTTCGGCTGCGCGAGCATTTTCGTGATGCTCTCGACCAGTTGCGCCAGCCGGTTCTCGTCGCGTTGCAAGCGGTTGATCTCGCGGCGTTGCTGGCGCAGTTGCAGCGAGATTTTGCCCAGCATCTGTTGCCGGGCGCGCTGCTCTTTCTCCAGTGTCCTTTTTTGCGGCGCTTGTTCCGCGCGCAGCGATGCAAGTTCGGCGCGTTGTTCGCGCGTGGCCATGCCGACCGCATCCAATGCGGCGAGATCGTCGCGCAATGCGGCAAGCCCGGCCGCCCGGCTGCGCGCGATGTATTGGTAATATTGCAAATCGCGGGCGACCCGGTTGGGGTCATGATCGTTCAGCAATAGCTTGAGGTACTCTTGTTTGCCACCGAGATACTGCTGGTATAGCAGCTTGCCGAGCAAAGCCTGTTGTCCTGCAATGTCAGAACTCAATTTTTGCTGCCGTCCTTGCAGTGTGCCGAGTTTGCGATCCGCTGCGCGTTGTTGTGCGGCGAGTTCGGCTAGTTTGCGATTGCTGGTGCTGATCGCGCGTTCGGATTCGCGCAACGCGTCGGCAGCCTCGGATTTGGATTCGCTGGTTTTGTCCATGTCGCGCTGCATCGCGGCGATGCGTAGGCGCAGGTTTTCCAGTTCTTCCTGTTGGCCGGCGCTACAGAGGACAGGGGACAGAAGACAGAAGACAGAGGACAGAAGACAGATTGTTGTGTGCCGCTGCGCGGCACGCTTAAAAAGATTGCGCGGCGCTGCCGCGACAACGCCTCTGTCTTCTGTCATCTGTCTTCTGTCATCTGAATCAGGCTGTGCCCGGTCATTTCCGCCGGTTGCGGCAAGCCCATCATGGCCAGCAGGCTGGGCGCGAGATCGCGCAGCGCGCCGCCATCGGAAAGTTTGGCACGGCGCCCGACGTACAGAAAAGGCACCGGGTTCAGCGTGTGAGCGGTGTGCGCCTGCTTGGTGGCGCGATCGATCATTTGCTCGGCGTTGCCGTGGTCGGCGGTGATGATGACTTCGCCGCCGATGGATTGCATCGCCTTGACCACGCGCCCGATGCAAACATCCAGCGCCTCGATGGCCTTGGTGGCCGCTGCCATATTGCCGCTGTGTCCGACCATATCGCCGTTGGCGTAGTTGCAGATGATGGCGTGATATTGGCGGCTCAGAATCGCGGCTTCGAGCTTGTCGGTCACTTCGAATGCGCTCATTTCGGGCTTCAGGTCATAGGTTGCAACCTTGGGCGAGGGCACCAGGATGCGCTCTTCGCCGGGGTAGGGTTGTTCCCTGCCGCCGCTGAAGAAGTAGGTGACGTGGGCATACTTTTCCGTTTCGGCGATGCGCAATTGCTTCAGCCCGAGGTTGGAAATGTATTCACCGAAGCCGTTGTGAATTTCGTCCTGGGTATAAGCGCAGGGCAAATCAAAATCGTTGCCATAACGGCTCAGCGTGACAAAGCTGGATAGCTTGGGACGGTGCGCGCGCGTAAATCCGCTGAACGCATCGTCTGTCAAAGCGCGCGTGATCTCGCGGGCACGATCGGCGCGGAAGTTCATGAATATGGCCACATCGCCATCCTGCATGGTAACGGCTGCTGCGCCGCCCGGGACTATGGCGGTGGCCTTGACGAATTCGTCCGACTCGCCGCGCGCGTAGGCCAGCTCCAGCCCGTTTAATGCATCTGGTGCGGTGAAT
>JANONV010000181.1:0-9145 GCA_031421015.1 Gallionella sp.
CGATCATCTGCCCGCCTTTGGGCAGCTTGGCTAACATCGGTTGCGCCAACAGGGCGTAGAGGTCGGCTGCCCACGGAAACAGGCCGATGAACACCACCAGCAAGGCCACTGTGGAATACAGCAGACGAGTACGCAGTTCAATTAAATGCGCGATAAAACTTGCGCTGGTAGTCATTTTGGATTATTTGCGGGTGGCGTCCCATCAGCCGCCTCGGTTGCTTGCGGCTTTGATTCGATGCTGGCTTGTGGTGCCGCTTCGCCGGCAATGACCGGGGCAGTGGCGGGTGCGGGCGGGGGGTTAACGTCCAGGAACGAGGTCAGGCTTGCTGATCCGGGTTTATTCAGTTTTGCGACGGTTTCGTTGATTTGTTGCAACTGCTGATCAACACTCAGCGTCATTTGTTTGACTGATTCCCCCACCGCGCTTGCCTCCGCTTGCACGGATTGTTGCAGCTTGCGAAATTCCTCGACGTTCATATCGCGCTCGATGTCGGCTTTCACGTTATTCACATAGCGTTGCCCGCGCCCCCACAGGTGTCCGAGGGTGCGCGCTACCTTAGGTAGCCGTTCCGGCCCGATGACAACGAGTGCCACCACCATAACTACCATTAGTTCTGAAAAGCCGAAGTCAAACATTTTTCTGGTCCACCGGATAAATTAAACGTCGGTGGTTTTTTTGTCTTTGACTTCGCCCTCAATGGTCTTACCCGCTTCCTGGATCTGTTTCGCGGCCTCAGCTTCGCTGGCAGCACCCGCTTCGCTCTTCATTCCTTCCTTAAAATCCTTTACCGCACCGCCCAGGTCGCTGCCCATGTTGCGCAATTTTTTGGTGCCAAAAATCAGCACAACCACCAACAATACGATCAGCCAATGCCAAATACTAAGTCCGCCCATCACGTTCTCCTTCAAAAATTAACTGTTAACTGCGCCGCGCCATAGGCGGAATGTTGCCACCGCCCAAGACGTGAATGTGAAAATGGAACACTTCCTGCCCGCCGCCCTTGCCGGTATTGATCACGGTACGAAAACCATCATTCAATCCCTGTTCTTTTGCCAGCCTGGATGCCAGCAACAGCATTTTGCCCAGCAAGGCGGCATGCGCATCTTCGGCCTGTGCCAGCGAATCCAGATGCAGCTTGGGAATCAGCATGAAGTGTACCAGAGCCGCCGGGTGGATGTCATGAAAAGCGAGCACTTCGTCGTCTTCATACACCTTGCGGCAGGGAATTTCACCGCGTGCGATTTTGCAGAAAATGCAGTTGTCCATTGTTACTCCACAAACTTCCAACCCCTCCCGGCATCCCCTTGTCAAGGGAGGGGTAGGCTCCTCCCCTGACAAGGGGAGGCCGGGAGGGGTTTATTTCCGGCTTTCCTTTTCGGCTATCCCGGACATGCCCTCGCGGCGCGCCAGCTCGTTCAACACATCCTGCGCGCTCAAGCCGTGCTTTGCCAGCAGCACCATGCAATGAAACCACAAGTCAGCCGTCACATACACCCAATGGGTTTTTTCGCACTGTTTGCTGGCCAGAATGACTTCAGACTCTACTTCGCCGATTTTTTTCAGGATGGCATCCTCGCCCTTGCTGAATAGCTTGGCAACATAAGAGCTTTCCGGCGATGCCTGTTTGCGCGCCTCAAGAGTGGCTGTCAGTCTTTGCAGAATATCCTGATTCATATTTCCCGATTTCATTTTTTGTATATCTCGGCGGGAGACTTTAACACAGCATCCACTTCCACCCATTGTCCGTTTTCCAGGCGACTATAAAAACAGCTTACACGTCCGGTATGACAAGCGATGCCGCCCTGTTGTTCAACTTGCAGCAGGATCACATCGCCATCACAATCGAGGCGGATTTCTTTTACCTTCTGGACATGCCCGGACTCTTCGCCCTTATGCCAAAGTTTCTTGCGCGAGCGCGACCAATACACCGCTTCACCTGTTTGCCGGGTGAGTTTTAGCGCGTCGCGATCCATCCACGCCACCATCAGCACCCGCCCGGTAGACGCATCCTGCACGATGGCTGTCACCAGGCCTTGTTCCGACCAGTTGACCTTGTTCAACCAAGTCTCGTTCATAAACGCACCTCGATACCCTGTTGCGCCATGTATTGTTTGGCTTGCTGCACGGTGTATTCGCCAAAGTGGAAAATGCTCGCCGCCAGCACCGCATCCGCCCCGCCTTTTATTACGCCATCGACAAGATGTTGCAAGTTGCCCGCGCCTCCGCTGGCGATCACCGGGATCTCCAGCGCGTCGGCAATCGCTCTGGTCAAGGCCAGATCAAAACCGTTCTTTTGTCCGTCTCTATCCATGCTGGTGAGCAGGATTTCACCCGCGCCCAAGTCCTGCATTTTTTTCGCCCACTCGACGGCATCCAGACCCGTAGCCTTGCGTCCGCCGTGAGTGAACACTTCCCAACGATCAGGCGCACCCTGCTTTACGTCAACCGCCTTGGCGTCGATCGCTACCACGATGCACTGCGAACCATAGCGCCCCGATGCATCGGCTATCAATTGCGGATTCAGCACCGCCGAGGTGTTGATGCTGACCTTGTCGGCACCCGCATTCAACAAATTGCGCACATCGCCCACTTCACGCACCCCGCCACCGACGGTCAGCGGAATGAACACTTGCGAGGCAACCTGCTCGATGATGCGAAAGATGATGCCCCTGTCATCCGAGCTGGCCGTGATGTCGAGAAAGGTCAGTTCGTCAGCGCCCTGCTCGTCATAGCGGCGCGCAATCTCCACCGGATCGCCGGCGTCGCGCAGTTCGACAAAACTGATGCCTTTGACGACTCTTCCGGCCGTCACATCCAGGCAGGGGATGATGCGCTTGGCGAGCATTTTTTAGCGTGCCGCCCCATTCAATGCACTAGCCTGGGTCAGTGCGCTGGCCTGGGTCAGTTCGTCCGCCAGTGCCTGTGCTTTCCTGAAATCCAGCGTGCCTTCGTAAATCGCGCGACCGGTAATTGCGCCGGTGATTCCTTCGGCCTGCACCGCGCATAATCCGCGCACATCGTCCAGATTGGTGATGCCGCCGCTGGCGATCACCGGCACATGCAGCGGTCTGGCCAGTTCGACTGTCGCCGGAATATTCACACCGGACAACATGCCATCGCGACCGATGTCGGTATAAATAATTGCTTCCACGCCGTAGCCCTCAAATCTTTGTGCCAAGTCTGCCACGTCATGGCCGGTGAGTTTCGACCAGCCATCCACCGCGACTTTACCGCCCTTGGCGTCCAGTCCCACCATGATGTGGCCGGGGAAAGCGTCGCAGGCCTCATGCAGAAAACCGGGCACTTTCACCGCCGCAGTGCCGATGATGATGTAGGTCACACCGATATCGAGATAGCGTTCGATAGTTTCAAAATCGCGAATGCCGCCGCCCAGTTGCACCGGCATATCGCTGCCCACCGCTTCGATGATGTTGCGCACGGCAGCTTCGTTCTGCGGCTTCCCGGCGAACGCGCCGTTCAAATCCACCAGATGCAAACGGCGCGCGCCCTGCGCCAGCCAGTGTTTTGCAGTGGCGGCGGGGTCTTCGGAAAACACCGTGGCATCTTTCATCACGCCTTGTTTGAGGCGCACACAATGACCGTCTTTCAAATCAATCGCAGGAATAATTAGCATATGAGTATGTTAAGAATTTAAGGATTCCACTTGGATTAAGGATTCCATAAGGTAAAGTTTTGCAGCAGCTTCAGCCCTGCCGCCTGGCTTTTTTCCGGATGAAATTGCACCGCAAACAAATTGTCTTTCGCGACCGCACACACGAATGGTTGCGGATATAGACTGGTCGCCTGCACCAGTGAAGCATCTTGCGGCTGCACATAGTAGCTGTGCACAAAATAAAAGCGCGCGTCTTGAGCTATGCCGTCCCAGAGAGGGTGCTCATCATTCAGCCCCCTTCCTAACCTTCCCCCGGAGGGAGAAGGGACAATCGTGTCATCGCCCTCTGGGCGACGCTTTATTTGATGCACCTGGTTCCAGCCCATGTGTGGCACTTTAAGTTTGCAGCCTTGCGCGTCGTGCATATTGCTGGCAAACCGCGCCACCTTGCCGCGCAAAATTCCCAACCCGGCAACATCGCCCTCATCGCTGTGCTCGAACAACATTTGCAGGCCGATACAGATGCCGAAAAAAGGCTTGCTGCGCGCGGCTTCCAGCACGACATCGCGCAAACCCCGCGCGTCCAGTTCGCGCATACAGTCCGGCATCGCGCCTTGCCCGGGAAACACCACGCGCCCGGCATTCGCAATCACGTCAGCATCATCGCTGACCGCAATTTCGGCATCAGGAGCGACTTTGCGCAAGGCTTGTTGCACCGAACGCAAGTTGCCCATGCCGTAATCTACTACAGCCACATCGACCATTTTATTTACAGGACACCTCTAAAAATCCACATTTCATCCCAACTGCTGCGTTGCGAAAAAAATTTCTTGCTTACATATCATATATATGCGGCGCTGCGAAATTTTTTCCGCGCCTTGCATTTGGGCGAACTCTGAATTTTTAGAGGTGCCCTACAGTGAGCCCTTTGTGGAAGGCATCACGCCAACCATGCGCGGATCCAGCTCCGACGCCATGCGCAGCGCACGACCGAATGCCTTGAAAATGGTCTCGGCCTGATGGTGGGCATTGTTGCCCGCCAGGTTGTCGATATGCAGCGTCACCAAGGCGTGATTGACGAAGCCCTGGAAGAATTCATTGATCAGATCCACATCGAACTCGCCGACATTGCCGCGCACGAATTCGCAATTGAACACCAGGCCGGGACGGCCGGAAATGTCCAGCACCACGCGCGATAACGCCTCGTCCAACGGCACGTAAGCGTGGCCGTAGCGGCGCAAACCTTTCTTGTCGCCGACCGCCTGATTGAACGCCTGGCCCAGCGTGATGCCGATGTCTTCCACGGTGTGATGCGCATCGATGTGCAAATCGCCCTTGGCGAGAATATTCATATCCACCAAGCCATGGCGCGCGATCTGGTCGAGCATGTGATCGAGAAACGGCAGTCCGGTATCAAACTTGGCCTTGCCGCTGCCGTCCAGATTCAGTTCAACGCTGATCTGGGTTTCGAGGGTGTTGCGGGTTATTTTGGCGCTACGCATGATTTTGTTCCATTTGTCGTAGATCAGTCCGTAGGGCGGATGAGCGTAGCGTTAACCAATGACTTGGTCGTCGTTTTTTGACGACCTAGTCAGATGGCTATGCAAAGCTATCCGCCGCATGATTGCATGGCTCACAAACGTCGGAAGGCGCTACGCTTTTCCGACCTACGCATGATCTCTTCGCCTGATGCGAGTTAAGTAATAATTTCCTGTAAAGCGGCAATAAATTTCGTGTTCTCTTCCGGCGTTCCCACCGTCACACGCAGGCAGTCTTTCAACATCGGATGCCCGCCGTTCAAATTCTTGATCAGCACGCCGCGCCGCTTCAAGCCGTCGAACACCGCCGTCGCATCCGCCACGCGGAACAGCAGGAAATTCGCTGCGCTGGCGTAAACCTCTACAGCGGCGATTTCGTTCAACTGCCGGTACAGTTTTGCGCGATCCCGCTTGATTTGTTCCGCCTGCTGCAACAGTACTTCGTGATGCGCCAACAACTTTTCGGCGACCAACTGCGGCAACACGCCGACATTATACGGCAAGCGCAGCTTTTCCAACTGCCCCAGCCACGCCGGGCTACCCGCCAGAAAGCCGAGGCGCAACCCGGCCATGCCGAGCTTGGAAAAAGTGCGCATCACCAGCAGATTCGGATAGCGCGCCAGGTGCGGGATAAAGCTATCGCCGGCAAAGGCATAATAAGCCTCGTCCAGCACCACCAGTCCCGGCGACGCCGCGATGATTTGCGCCACCGCGTCCGCCGGGAACAGGTTGCCGGTGGGATTGTTAGGATAAGCCAGGAAGGTCAATGCAGGACGTTCGCGCTTGACCGCCGCGAGCGTCGCGGGCAGATCCAAGGAAAAATTCCTAGCAAGCGGCACGCCCACATAGCGCATCCCGGTGAAGGTCGCGATCATCCTGTACATCACGAATGAAGGTTCCACGCTCAGCATCGTCGCACCCGGCTTATTAAGCGCCATCGCCAGCAACTGGATCAACTCGTCCGAACCGTTGCCGAGCAATAACTCCAGCCCCTGCGGCAAGCCGATCACGCCACGGATTTTTTCCTTGAGCGATGCGGCGCTTGGATCGGGATAGCGGTTGATGGCGGCGTTCGCCACGGTCGCGGCGATCTCTTCGCGCAACGCCAGGGGAATGAGATAGGGATTCTCCATCGCATCCAGCTTGATGTAACCGGCGCTGTCCGGCACATGGTAGGCATGCAGATCAAGAATTTCGCGGCGCAGCAACGTGCTTGCAAGGGAGGCAGCAGAAGCGGCAAGAGGAGAAACAGAAGACATGGAATGAATCGTTCAGTAAACGGGCGACATCACGGTGACGCGGAGCTTAGCACATTGCAGGGGAAATATTGTAGGAGCGCAATTCATTGCGCGATTGCTTCGCCCGATGCCTCGCAGAGGTTCTCGTACCCGAAGGGTGAATCGGGCTCCTACGGCTGTCCTCTGTCATCTGTCATCTGTCCTCTGTCTTCTGCTGCCTTCAGGCAGAAGCACACATTTCCCGCCCGATTGCCGATCAACTTCAGCCGAAAGCCTAACTGTTCTGCCCAGCGCGCGGCTTGGTACAGGCCTACCCCCAGGCCATTTTCGGAGACGACGGCGCCGCGCAGCAGATTTGCGCTGATGGCTTCCGGTATGGGATCGCCGCTGTCGCAGACCGTCAGGCGCAGCGGTTCGGGTTGAATTTCGACGGAGATGGCGATATCCGGCTGGAATTGGCGTTTTTTTAAAGCGTTGTCGAGTAAATTATCAAGCACGCAGTCGAATAGTGCGGCGGGAATTTTTTTATCCGGCAATCCGTCGGGCGCGCGCCAATCTATAGGCTGATACTGGTTGCGCAGCCGCAAGGCATCCCACCATACGGTCACGGCCAGTTGCGGGGTTTCGCTATCGGCTTGCGGCTGTTGAAGTTTGTTCAAGATCAGCTCGATACGCTGGGTGAGCTGCGGCAGTTGTTGTTGCAGCAATTGCTGCGCCCGCTGTTCGCGGCTTTGCGCGAGGGAGGTAAGCGAGAGCAGTGATTGCAGCATGTTTTTCAGGTCGTGGGTAAGGCGCGATCCGGTCTCGTACACAGCCTGCAAATGCGTGATGTCGCGCAGGCTTTGTTCGCGCTGTTTGGCCTGATAGAAATAGCCGATCAGTTGTGCGAGCAGGCGGATGTGCAGCAGCACGCTGGGGTTGAGCGATTGTCTGGCGTACAGCGTCAGGCGCAATTCCCCTTCTTGCACGCGCACGTCATGCTCGCTGAATCGCCCGATTTGTCCGGCTCCATCGGGCGATTGCCAGGACAGCCCCGACAGCCACGGGAAATCCGCCAGCAAAGCAATGGCGCGGCGCAGATAGGCCGCCGGGTCGGCCTCGCGCTGTGCCGCTTCGGCCAGCTCAGTAAGCCAACTCTCAAACGGTGTTCCGACGTTTAACAGATACCGTGAGAACATCATGTGCAGGCCGCCGAAGCCGAAGCGCGGATTCCACAACCCGCCCAGCGCCAACAACACCAACCCCATCAGGAACAGCGTGAACAGCAGGGCTTTCAGGTAATCCAACTGTGCCAAAGTCATAAAAGCGAGGCTGCCCAGCACCACCAAAGCCAATAGCATGAACAGCAACAAACTGTAAATGAAATCCACCGTTTGAACGCTTTCGACCGGCTCGTTCGGATGCCCGGCCATAACCAGCGACTTGGCGAGTGTTGTTTGCTCGCCTAGTCGAATGGCTAGTGGTTCCATCAAAAGTTTTTCGGCGCCGATCGGCAAAACCGTCCGCCTCGACAGGCTCAGGACAAGCATGGTCGGCAGCAGCACCGGCAGCAAATACCACATCAGGACGCGCCCAACCTCAATGGTGGGCATGGCTTCAATGGTGAATTGCGCCGCAAATAAATTCGGCACCACCCAGAGCAACAACACCGCGAGCAAGTAGGTCATCACTGACAGGTACAACAGGCGCGTCCGGCGGTCGCGAAAGGCGAACACGCGCCCGCCGACCAGCCCGAACAGTCCGGTCAGCCAAAAAGCGATGGTCCACCAGCTCAGCCAGAACATCGCCACCGCCGCGGCCAGCACGATGAACGCCAATGCGCCGCGCCCCACTTTGCGCTCGCCGCGCCACAGCGGCTGCCACAGCAGGAACAAGCCGAGGTGAGCCAGCAGCAACGGATGCGCCCACGGGCTGTCCACACCGAGCAGCAGCGCGCCGTGTAGCAGCCCCAGCATCGCCAGCAACAGCCAGCGACCGGTACGCAAGCGATTTCCCATGTCCAGCGTCAGCATTTCGTCATCACCCTGTCAGCATCTCGTCAAAATCACCTGGATTAAATTGCGCACAGCGCATCTAACAGCGCGCTGAGAAAGTCTCCGCCGCCTCAAGGGGAGAGCTAGAGCGAGGGCGGGGTTAAAATTCTAGCTATTGATTTTTATAGGCACTATAACCAATCGCCACCTCCCCAACCCCTCCCGGCTTCCCCTTGCCAAGGGATGAGTGGGGGAAGAGTTGAATCTTCCCGAACATTGGCACGGCATTTGCTGTAATCTTACGTGCGGCATTACAAAAACAGGAGACTATCATAATGAAACGCAATCAATCCGGCTTTACCTTGATCGAAATCGCCATTGTACTGGTCATCATCGGCCTGTTGCTCGGCGGCGTGCTCAAGGGTCAGGAACTCATCAACAGCGCCAGGGTCAAGAACCTCGCCGGTGACTTCAAGAACATTCCGGTGTTCATTTACGGTTATCAGGACAAGTTCAAGGCTTTGCCGGGGGATCAAATCCAAGGTCGATTGGATGCCCAGTTTACTGGCGGTACCGCAGCCACAGCTACAACCACCTTGGGCAACGGGGTAATTAACGGCGCCTGGAATACCACAGATACCGGTTTAGAATCCTATCTGTTCTGGCAGCATGTAAGACTTGCAGGTTTAGCACCGGGACCTACCGGCACAGATGACCCAAACTATGTGCCGACCAATGCTGCAGGGGGCATCATCGGTATCCAAAGCGGCACAACTTCCACC
>JANONV010000182.1:0-9252 GCA_031421015.1 Gallionella sp.
AAGCAAACGTGGAAAGCACTTGTTGTTTCCTCCCGCTAACCCAACCTACGGCAAATTTACCATCGGCTTAAACCCCAGCTTGCTTTCCAATGACTCCGCGATGCTCCGCGCTTCGCTTTGATTGGCATAAGGTCCGATATGCACGCGTACCATCCCGCCTTTCGTGGAAAGTTTTATCTGCTTGCCGGCGTCGCCGAGTTCGGCGCGCATGCGTGCCAGAAAGCTCTCGGCATTCTGTTGCGATTCGAATGCGCCGAGTTGCAGATACACGTTGGTGTTGCTGCTTTCCAGTGTTGCGATTGCGGCAGGAACCGCAACCACGGCGGGGGCGGGCGCGCTGATTTCCAGCGGCTGACTTTGCACTGTGTTAGCGGCAATGGTATTGAAGCTGACATCGGAGGCGAGGCTCTCCACTTCGACTTCCGCGCTGCCGTTGCCGATAATGCCGAGTTTGTGCGCAGCGGTAAATGACAGGTCGATCACACGCTCGTGCAGGAACGGGCCCCTGTCATTGACGCGCACGATGACGGTTCTTTGATTGGCGGGATTGGTCACGCGTACATAGCTCGGCAGCGGCAAGGTGGGGTGCGCGGCGGTCATGGCATACATGTCATACACCTCGCCGACCGAGGTGCGCTGGCCGTGGAATTTTTTGCCGTACCATGAGGCGATACCGCGCTCTTTATATTTGCCCGCAACGGTCAGCGGCGTGTAATTCTTGCCCAGCGCGGTGTATGGGCGATTGGCATAACGATGCAGCGGTTCGTTGCGCGGCACGGCATCGGGTATCGTATCGAGATTGGCGGGGGCACCAGCACCCGGCCCGTCTCCCTCCAGGTAGCCGCCGGCGCGGGGGGTGGCGACTGCGCGATTTTCAGTCGGCGCAACGGCGGGACCCGATTCCGGTTTCACTTTGCGCTGCGGAACGCTGCCGCAGGCGGCGAGCAACAGGGTTGCCAATGTCAGAATTGTGATTCGCTTGTTCATATAATCTCCTTGTGATGGGGGGTTAGGGAGTGGGAAGTGGAGCGGTGCTATGCACCTCAGTGGTAAGTAGGAAAACCACTTCCCACTCACCACTCCCCACTTATGATCTGACCAATTTTTTGTGCGTTTCTATGCTCATCAGCATTCCAAAACCGAGCAACAGGGTGAGCATGGATGTGCCGCCGTAGCTGATAAGCGGCAGCGGCACGCCGACCACCGGCAAGATGCCGCTGACCATCCCCATGTTGACGAACGCATAGGTGGCGAAGGTCAGCGTGATGGAACCCGACATTAAACGTGTGAAGTAAGTGGATGCATTCGATGTGATGATGAAACCGCGCATGACCACGAAGGAATACAACGACAACAGGATCAGGTTGCCGATCAAGCCGAATTCTTCCGAGTACACCGCGAAAATAAAATCGGTGGTGCGCTCCGGCAGGAAATCGAGATGCGCCTGCGTGCCGTTCAAATAGCCCTTGCCGAGGATGCCGCCGGAACCGACGGCAATGGTCGCCTGGATGGTGTGATAGCCGTTGCCCAGCGCATCCTGCGATGGATCGAACAGCATCAGGATGCGATGGCGCTGATATTCGTGCAGCATAGACCACAGCACCGGCGCGCTGGCGATCGCCGCGACCAGCAGCACGCCCATCACTCGCCAGCTCAAACCCGCCAGGAACAGCACGTAAAATCCGCTGGCGGAGATCAACAGCGACGTTCCCAGATCGGGCTGACGCATGATCAACGCCATCGGCATGAGCAGCAGCAGCGCGGCGATGAAATAGTTTTTCAACGTGAGTGTGGCTTCGTGTTTTTCGAAATACCATGCCATCATCAGCGGCACGCCGATCTTCATCAGCTCGGACGGCTGAAAGGTCACCACACCCAGATTCAGCCAGCGCCGCGCGCCATGGCTGATTTCGCCGAACAATGCCACAGCGATCAGCAGGACCATGCCTAATACATAGACCGGCACGGCGGTGCGCATCAGATAATGCAGCGGCAGATTGGCGATCAGCCACATGCAAGTGAGCGCCACCGCGATGTTGAACATCTGTTTCAGCGGCTGTTCCCAGCTTGCGTTGTCCGCGCTGTACAGCACCAGCAGGCTGGTCAGCAGCAGCAGGCCGATGCCCAGCAGCAGCGGACGATCAAGATGCGCGATGAAACGCTGCCAGAGTTGCCGCCTAGTCATGTTCGCTCCCTTCTTTCTCATCCACATCGGGCAACGGCTTCGGAATCTTGCCGAGCAGGTAGTAGTCCAGCACCTTGCGCGCGATGGGCGCCGCCGTGCTGCTGCCGTGCCCGCCGTTTTCGGCCAGCACTACCAGCGCGATTGTGGGTTTTTCGGCAGGGGCGTAAGCGATGAACCATGCATGATCGCGATGTCGCTCGTCAACCTTTTTTTCATCGTACTTTTCGCCCTGCTTGATGGCGATCACCTGTGCCGTTCCGGTCTTGCCCGCGATGCGATAGGGTGTGCCCAGTGCCGCGTACACCGCCGTGCCGCCTGGCAGTGTAACGGCGATCATGGCACGTTTTACCAAATCAAGATGTGCCGGGTCGATATTGAGATCGTAGAGCGGTTCGCGGGCGATGGAGCGGCTTTCATTGCTGCGCAAACTGCGCACTTCCTTTACCAGATGAGGTTTGTATGCCACCCCGCCGTTCGCCAGCGTGGCAGTGGCAAACGCCAGTTGCAAGGGTGTTACCAGGCTATAGCCCTGTCCGATGCCGACCGCTACGGTGTCACCGGGATACCAGATTTGCTGGTGGCGTCCGGTCTTCCATGCTTGCGAGGGTTGCAAGCCGGAGGTTTCACCCTCCATGTCTATGCCGGTTTTCTTGCCAAAACCGAAGCGCGACATATAATTGAAAATGTTGTCTATGCCCAGTTCGGTTGCCAGGCCATAGAAGTAAATGTCGCATGACACCACGATGGCCTTGAACATATTTACGCTGCCGTGGCCGCCCGCTTTCCAGTCGCGATATTGACGGCTGCTGCCCGGTAAATAAAATACGCCCGGGTCGTTAATGGTTTGCTCCGGCTTGCGAATGTTGAAATTCAAGCCGGCCAGCGCCATGAAGGGCTTGATGGTCGAGCCGGGCGGATATTGGCCGCGCAGCGCGCGATTGTTGAGCGGATGATCGGGTGAGTTATTCAGCTCATCCCAGCTTTGCGTGTCGATGCCGTCGATGAACGGGTTTGGGTCGTAGCCCGGTTTGCTGACGAAGGCCAGCACTTCGCCATTGTTCGGATCTATCGCCACCAGCGCGCCGCGATAGTTGCCGAACGAATGCTCGGCGATTTCCTGCAACTTTGCGTCTATGCTCAATATCAGCGTATTGCCGGAGACCGGCACGGTGCGCGATAGCATGCGCACCGCCCGCCCGCCGGCGTCCACTTCGACTTGTTCGATGCCGGTGGTGCCGTGCAGATCGCTTTCGTAGCTCTGCTCCAGGCCGGTTTTGCCGATGTAATCCGAGCCGCGATAGTTGGCCGCCAATTCGCTTTCCTCCAGTTGCGCCACATCGGTTTCATTGATGCGCCCGATATAACCGATCAGATGGGAAGTTTTTTCACCAAACGGGTAATCGCGAAACAGCCGCGCCTTGATCTCGACGCCCGGAAAGCGGTATTGCTGCGCGGCGAAACGCGCGACTTCTTCATCGCTCAAGCGATTGCGGATCATCAGCGTCTCGAAATTGCGGCTCTCGGCGAGCAGCTTTTTGAAGCGTTTGCGATCCTTGGGGGTGATCTCGATCAGCTTGGACAGGTCGCTTATCGTGGCCTCCAGGTCGGACGTTTTGTTCTGGTTGATCTCCAGCGTGTAGCCGGAATAGTTGCGCGCCAGCACCACGCCGTTGCGGTCGAGTATCAGGCCGCGATTGGGGACGATGGGAACGACGGCGATGCGGTTGCTTTCTGCCAGCGTCTGGTAATAATTGTGGCGTACCGCTTGCAGATAGATGAAGCGCACCAGCAGAACCGCCAGCAACACCGCTACAAAACCGATGCAGACCACGAGACGCAACTGGAAGTGAAAGATCTCGCGCTGATGATTTTTAAACTCGACCTGCTTGTTCATGGGCGTCGTTCGCGGCGGCGGCGCTCATGATGCACCTGCCCGTGCCGCATCGACTGGAACATGAGGCTGAGCGGCATCCACAGCAAGGTCGAAGTAAGACAGCCGAGGAAATACAGCCACACCACGTAGCCATTCACCTGCCAATGCACCAGGGCATACACCGCGTAGGTCAGCGCAAAGATGCCGAACACCTGGGTGGTCTGTTGGCGCAAATCGAACATCTGCAAACGGCGATGCAGCGCCACGCCGCCAAAGGCGAGCACTGAATACGCCAGCGCGTGCTGGCCGAACAGGCTGGCATCGGCCACGTCGGCGAATATCCCCACCATCCACGCCAATCCGATGCCGATGCGCCACGGTTTATGCGTACACCAATACAGCAGCACCAATGCGACAAAGTCGGGACGCAACATCAGCCAGATGCCCTCCCACGGCAATCCGTTCAGAAACAGGGCGGCCAACAAGCTCGACAAGACAAAGAGGTTGCCGGCCGGGCGCTGGATCTCCGGTTTGGATTGAATGGCGGTAGCAGGCATCAGTTTTTTCTCCCGACCTTCGCGCGCTTTTCGGCATTTGCCGCAGACATCTCCGCCGGACGTTCGGGCGGCTGGGGCAAGCTGGACAGGATCAGCAGATGACGATATTTATCCACCCCAGCCACCGGCAAGCAAGTAACTCGCGCAAAGGGATAAGCGGCATCGCGTTCGACCTTTACCACCTTGGCGACCGGGATGCCGGGCGGGTAGATGCCGTCTATACCGGAAGTGACCAGCATGTCATCGTCCTGAATATCGGCACTGACCGGTATATAGCGCAGCGACAACTGGCTGGTGTCGCCCGCGCCGAACAGGATGGTGCGCAATCCGTTGCGCAACACTTGCACCGGCACGGCGTGATCTTTTTCCGTAATCAGGGTGACCTCGGAAAGCCATGGATAGACGCGGGTGATTTGTCCGACGATACCGACCTCATCCATCACCACCTGTCCGATTCGAACATCGGCATTCGCACCCTTGTTGATGAGAACTTTGCGCTGGAACACGTTGCGCTCGGCATAAACGATTTCGGCCAGTTGAGCTGTGAATTCGTTGCGTAGCGGAAGCTCGGCCAGGTTGCGTAATTGCCGGTTTTCCAATTGCAACGCCTGCAATTGCAGCAATTGAGCGGCATTGAGCTGCTGCTGCTGGCGCATCGCCTCATTCTCTTTTGCCAGGCTGCGCTGCGCGCTTTGTGTGATAAAAAAGTCGCCGGTCTGTTGCCACAATGCGCCCGGCAAAGACGCCAGCCGCTGTATCGGCGAGACCAGCACCGAAAGCGTGCTGCGCGTGGATTCCAGATAGCGGTAACGCGCGTCAACGAACAACAGCAACAGCGAGAGCATAGAGAAAAAAACCAGCCGCACCGCCGGCCTGGGGCCGCGATTGAAAAACCGGAAGGATTGCGTTCTGTCCATTTCAGAGGACAGAAAACAGATGACAGATGACAGGGGCGCTGTCGCGGCTGCGCCGCGTCTTTGATATGCATGGCGTGCCGAGTATCGGCACACAAAACTTCTGTCTTCTGTCCTCTGTCATCTGTCCTCTGTTTACTCCGTGGTAAAAATGCTGGTCGATTTATCCAAGTGTTCGAGGGCAATGCCTGAGCCGCGCACCACACAGGTCAACGGATCGTCGGCGATCAGCACCGGCAAGCCGGTTTCTTCCATCAGCAGGCGGTCCAGGTCGCGCAGCAGCGCGCCGCCGCCGGTCAATACCATGCCCTTGTTGGCGATGTCCGCGCCGAGTTCCGGCGGGGTTTGTTCGAGCGCCGTTTTCACCGCGCTGACGATGTTGTTGAGCGGGTCGGTCATGGCTTCGAGAACTTCGTTGCTGGAAATGGTGAAGCTGCGCGGCACGCCTTCGGCCAGATTGCGCCCCTTCACTTCCATCTCGCGCACTTCGCTGCCCGGGAAGGCGGAACCGATGGCCTTCTTGATTTCTTCGGCAGTGGTTTCGCCGATCAGCATGCCGTAATTGCGGCGTATGTAGTTGATGATCGCCTCGTCGAACTTGTCGCCGCCGACGCGCACCGAGCCGGAATACACCGCGCCACCCAGCGAAATCACGCCCACTTCCGTGGTGCCGCCGCCGATGTCCACCACCATCGAACCGGTCGCCTCTTCCACCGGCAAGCCGGCGCCGATCGCCGCCGCCATCGGCTCTTCGATCAGCTCCACACGGCGCGCTCCCGCGCCGACCGCAGATTCGCGGATCGCGCGCCGCTCCACTTGCGTAGAGCCGCATGGCACACAAATCACGATGCGCGGGCTGGGACTGAAAATGCCGGCCTTGTAAACTTTGCGGATAAAGTGTTTGAGCATTAGCTCAGTGACGGTAAAATCGGCGATCACGCCATCCTTCATCGGGCGGATCACGGTGATGCTGCCCGGCGTGCGTCCCAGCATTTGCTTGGCGGCGAGCCCGACTTGCTGAATCACCTTCTTGCCGTTCGGCCCGCCCTCCTGGCGTATCGCCACCACCGAAGGTTCATTCAGCACGATGCCTTGTCCGCGCACCCAAATCAAAGTGTTCGCCGTGCCAAGGTCGATCGCCAAGTCATTAGAAAAATAGCCGTCCAAAAGTCCAAACATGTCAGATCCTGTAGTCAAAGAGGTGCGCCGATAAACCCTTGTATGATACCCTATTAGCCTTATTTCAATAAAGTTTTTGCTATGTCCTTGACCAATGCAGATGTCCGGAAAGTCGCCCGTCTGGCGCGACTGGCGATGAGCGAGCAGGAAATCGAAGCCGCGCGCGCGCAACTGTCCGGTATTTTTGACCTGATCGCCGAAATGCAGGCCGTTGATACCAAAGGCATTGCGCCCATGTCCCATGCTCAAGACTTGTCGCAACGGCTGCGCGAAGATACGGTCACCGAGACCAACCAGCGCGAGTTGTTCCAGTCCCTTGTTCCGCAATATAAAGGCGCGCCGCAAGTCGAAGCCGGGCTGTACCTGGTGCCGCAAGTCATCGAGTAAAGGGCATCTCTAAAAATTCAAACTCCGTCGCCATACTGCGTTGCTCTAAAAATTTTAACGCTTACATATCATACATATGCGGCGCGCTAAAATTTTTCTCGCGCCTTGTCTGGCTTAGGATTTTGAATTTTTAGAGGCGCCCTAAAGCATTCTCTCCCTGCTCCTCCCCTGACAAGCCTGTCCTGAGCCTGTCGAAGGGGGGAGGCTGGGAGGGGTTTAAAGATTTCACGATTTGCCCAAAATGATAAACGCATCTCTCAAACAACTCTCCGCCCGACTGGCCGGAAAAAAAATCTCCAGCGTCGAATTGACGCAGCTCTACCTCGACCGCATCGCCGCGCTCAATCCCGCGCTGAACGCTTACATCACCACCAACGCCGAACTCAGCCTGGCTCAGGCGCGCGCCGCCGATGTGCTGTTAGCCAACGGCAAAGCGAAACCTTTGACCGGCATCCCGATTGCCCAAAAAGACATCTTCTGCGCCAAGGGCTGGCGCACCACCTGTGGTTCGAAGATGCTGGAAAATTTCATCGCGCCCTACGACGCGCATGTCATCGAGCAGTTCAATAAGGCCGGCGCGGTGAATCTTGGCAAGACCAACATGGACGAGTTCGCGATGGGATCAAGCAACGAAACGTCATATTTCGGCGCGGTGAAAAATCCCTGGGATCAAAAAGCCGTGCCCGGCGGCAGCTCCGGCGGCGCGGCCTGCGCCGTGGCGGCGCGGCTGTGCGCCGCCGCGACCGGCACCGACACCGGCGGCTCGATCCGCCAGCCCGCCGCGCTGTGCGGCATCTCCGGCATCAAGCCGACCTACGGCACGGTATCGCGCTACGGCATGATCGCGTTCGCCTCCAGCCTCGACCAGGCCGGGCCGATGGCGCGCAGCGCGGAAGACCTGGCGTTGCTGCTGAACGTGATGACCGGTTTCGACCCGCGCGATTCCACCAGCTTGCAACGCGACAAGGAAGACTACACGCGCGACTTGAGCAAGCCACTGGCGGGTTTGCGCATCGGCCTGCCGAAAGAATTTTTTGCCGAAGGATTGGCACAAGATGTCGCCAACTGCGTACACGCGGCGATTGCCGAATACAAAAAACTCGGCGCATCCATCGTTGACATCAGCCTGCCGAATTCCAAATTGGCGGTTCCGGTTTATTACGTGCTCGCCCCGGCGGAAGCGTCCAGCAACCTGTCGCGCTTCGACGGCGTGCGCTACGGCTACCGCGCGCCGGAATACCGTGACCTCGCCGACATGTATGAGAAATCCCGCGCGCAAGGCTTCGGTGAGGAAGTGAAACGCCGCATCATGATCGGCACTTATGTGCTGTCGCACGGCTACTACGACGCCTATTATTTGCAGGCGCAAAAAATCCGCCGCCTGATCGCGCAGGATTTTGACTATGCGTTCAAGCAGTGCGATGTCATCATGGGGCCGACCAGTCCGAGTACCGCATTTAATCTGGGCGAGAAGGGCGACGACCCGGTGCAAATGTATCTGTCCGACATTTATACCATCGCGGTGAACCTCGCGGGACTGCCCGGCATGTCGATCCCGTGCGGTTTTGGAAGTAACAAACTGCCGGTTGGCCTGCAAATCATCGGCAACTATTTCGCCGAAGCGCAGATGCTGAATGTCGCGCATCAATATCAGCAGGCGACGGACTGGCACAGCCGCGCGCCGCAAGGGATTATATGAAATTACGCACCGAAATTTTGCAAGGCGATTGCTTGGAAGTATTGAAAAAGGCAAGCAATGATTCCATCGATTTGATTATTACCTCGCCACCGTACGCAGACCGTCGCGTTCATACGTATGGCGGAATTAAGCCAGAACAATATGTTGAGTGGTTCTTGCCGCGCGCAGAACAATTTTTAAGGGTGCTGAAGCCAACGGGTTCGTTCGTACTTAACATTAAAGAAAAGGCAGAGGATGGGGAACGCCATACATATGTGCTGGAACTTATCTTGGCCTTACGTAAGCAAGGCTGGTACTGGACGGAGGAATACATCTGGCACAAAAAGAACTGCTATCCTGGAAAGTGGCCCAACAGGTTCCGCGACGCATGGGAGCGTTGTCTGCATTTCACAAAGTCCACACACTTCGCGATGTATCAGGAATCGGTCATGGTTCCGATGGGTGATTGGCGGCATTCG
>JANONV010000183.1:0-5671 GCA_031421015.1 Gallionella sp.
CAAAACAGGGGCTGGATCGGCGCATTGACGGCATCTCCGGCGCCACCCTGTCGGTGCGCGCGTTGGGCCGGCTGGCGCGGCTGGCGTTGTTGCTGCACCGGCACGTTGTTGACGAGACTGCCAAACCATGAGCAGTTGGGGGGTTCGCCTTGGCACGCGCACGCGCTGGTTGGTGCAGGGGGTGTGCTGGGCCGCCATCCTGAGCGGTCTGCTCTGGATCGGGCTGGGGTGGGGATTGGATGCCAATGATTTCACCGACCCGCTGCGCGGCTGGCGGCATCGTTTGCTGGTGTTGCACGGCTCGGCAGCCTATGTGCTGTTGTGGGTGACCGGCAGCCTGCTGGTGCTGCACCAGATGGGCAACTGGCGCGCCCGGCGCAACCGCGCCAGCGGCCTTGCATTGTCGGGGGCGTTGTTGCTGCTCGCGCTCAGCGGCCTGACGTTGTACTACCCGCCCCACGAAGATTGGCGCAATGCTTTCAGCCTGTTTCATCAGGTGCTGGGTGCGACCATAGCGCTGCTCGTGCCCCTGCATGTCTGGGCCGGGAAGAGAACCCGCAAAAAGCGCCATGCTGTCGCACCGGCCGGTTAACGGATAGCTGCGGCGCGCTATAACCGATGACAAGTACACGGTAACAGCTTAAACCAACCCCCTCGGTCCCCCTTGTCAGGGGGAAGCGTTTAAGCCTCCCCTGACAAGGGGAGGCTTGGAGGGGTTGGTTTGCGAAGATTCAAGCGTTACGTGATACAAGTAGTCCTATCAGTGTTTCTTCGGACGCCCGGTTTTGATCTTTTCCAGACCCCTCAGCACGCTTTTTAGTTGCGCGGCATTTAGTTTGGCCAATACCTTCAGCCCGGCCCGCAACACTTCGCTTTTCTTCACATGCAGCTTCGCCTTCAGGCAAATCGCCTTGATTTCGGCTATCTGCCGATACTCGTTTTGCGGCATGGTAAAGCTGTCGCGCACCACCTTTAGCTTGTGCTCTTTTTTCGGCTTTTTTGCGGCCTGCGACGGCGCGGCGTTGGCGCTTGATGTGGCGGTCGGCTTTTTCGGGGCAGCAACTTTCCTTGTCGCCGGATTTTGTGCCGGCGATTTTGCTCCGGTCGCAGCGGTCTTTTTTGTAGCCATGTTCTCTCCCAGGGATTAGAATGCCGCAAACAGTGTATACGGTATATGCCGATAAATAAAATGTAATATTTGGGGGCGATGATGGATTTGATACTGTGGCGGCATGCTGAAGCGGAGGAAGGCACCCCCGATCATGCCCGCAAGCTCACCGCGAAGGGTGTCAAACAGGCCGGGAAGGTTGCCGCTTTTCTGCGTCAGCATTTGCCTGGCGACCGCCGCATCCTGGTCAGCCCGACGGCCCGCACTCAACAAACCGCATCAGCCCTTAGCGGTCATTTCACGCTGGCGCCCACCATCGCACCCGGGGCTACCGCGCAAGCCGTGTTGTATGCGGCGCGCTGGCCGGATGCGGGAGGAACAGTCTTGTTGGTTGGACACCAGCCGACCCTGGGCGAAGTCGCGGCGCAACTGCTGGGCTGCGGTGAATATTCGCTGGGCATAAAAAAAGGGGCGCTGTGGTGGTTCAGCCGGCGCGAGGGCTCGGCACAGGTCGCCTTGCGCCTGGTTATCACGCCGGATTTTTTATGAGCTGGAAAGGGAGTCATGTTTGAATCTGCCGAACTCGGTCACAAAATAGACAAGGTTGCTTACGATAAAGAAGTGCCTAAACTTCGCGAGGATTTGCTCAATGCGCAATTCGATCTGGCGCAAAAAGCCAAGTTTCCGGTCATCATCCTGATCGGTGGCGTGGACGGGGCAGGCAAAGGCGAGACGGTCAACCTGCTCAATGCATGGATGGATCCGCGCCACATCCATGCGCATGCGATGGGAGAAAAATCGGATGAAGAGCGCGATCGTCCACATATGTGGCGATATTGGCGCGCCCTTCCGCCCAAGGGCAAGATCGGCGTATTCTTCGACTCATGGTACACCTCGCCAATCGTTCAGCGCGTCATGGGCAAGACCAAAGCTACCGATCTGAACCAGAGCATAGACGAGATCAACCACTTCGAGAAAATGCTTACCAACGAAGGCGCGCTGATCATCAAGTTCTGGTTCCATCTTGCCAAGGATGTGCAACGCAAACGGCTCAAGAGTCTGGAAAAAGACCCCAAGACCCGTTGGCGCGTCACCGATCTGGATTGGGATAGATTCAAGCTCTACGACAAATTCCGCAAGGTCTCCGAGCATGCGCTGCGTTCCACCAGCACTGCGGAAGCGCCGTGGATCGTGGTCGAGGGCGCGGATGCACGTTATCGTAATCTGACCACCGGCAAGATTTTGCTGGAAGCGATGCTCAAGCATTTGAAGCACCCTGCCCAAGGTGCATCCGCCAGTGTCGCACCACTGCATGCCCCGATAGATCGCTTGAACGTGTTCGACAAACTGGATATGTCGCAACAGATCGCCAAGAAGAAATTCGACAGCGAACTGGAAAAATATCAGGGCAAGCTCAACCTGCTCACGCGCAACGAACGCTTCCGCGACATGTCGGTCATCGCGTTGTTCGAGGGCTCGGACGCGGCCGGCAAAGGCGGCGCGATACGCCGCATAACTGCCGCGCTGGATGCCCGTTTCTACCGCATCATCCCTGTCGCTGCACCCACCGAGGAAGAACGCGCCCAGCCCTATCTGTGGCGCTTCTGGCGCCACATCCCGCGCACCGGACGCGTGACCATTTTTGACCGCTCATGGTATGGGCGGGTGCTGGTCGAACGTGTGGAAAAATTCTGTTCTGAAGCGGACTGGATGCGCGCCTACAGCGAGCTCAACGACTTCGAGGAGCAACTGGTCAAGCACAACACCGTGCTGGTGAAATTCTGGCTGACCATCACCAAGGAAGAGCAGTTGCGCCGCTTCAAGGAACGCGAAAAAACCGGCTTCAAACGCTTCAAGATCACCGAGGAAGACTGGCGCAACCGCAAAAAATGGAACGGGTATGAAGCTGCCGTGTGCGACATGGTAGATCGCACCAGCACCGAAATCGCACCGTGGACACTGGTGGAAGCCAACGACAAGAACTTTGCGCGCATCAAGATTCTGAAAACGCTATGTCAGCAAATCGAATCGGCGATGAAGAAGAAATAGTTTCGTTAACCCATCATGCCTAACAGCTTGTCGGACTACCCGAATTGCTGTCGCCGACCACAAATTGACCAAGGTGTTCTACTTGTTCCGCCTAATTTTTAGGCGGAAGATAAAAAAGTGATCACTATGGAAATGACAGGCAAGATTCGACGGATGTATTTACACGACAAACTATCGCTGCATGAAATAACGAAGCGCGTGGGTTTATTGCGTATTCTGCTGAACGTGAACACCATTGAGAAATATGCCACTCGTGAAATACCGGTAAATTCTATCTGCATGATAAATCCTGGCAAGGGTTCACCAATGAAGACGGCGCAGCAGTGAGTTCTTCTTGTTCTGGTGGGATTGCATGCGATGCAGGATGTCGTCCAGTGTCTGGATGGCCTCGATAATATGCGCGCCCTTGTTCAGCATGACGCATTCGGCGCGCACACCCATCGCCGCATCGGTAATTTCAGCGCGGCTTGGCTTGCCGCTTTTGGATAATCCCTCCAGTACTTGGGTAGCCCATATCACCGGCAAATGCGCCGCCTCGGCCAGCCAGAGAATTTCTTCCTGCAACTCTGCCAATCTTTCATAGCCACACTCCACCGCCAGATCGCCGCGAGCAATCATGACACCGACGGTCGATGATTGCAGCAATGTGAACAACAGCTCCGGCAGATGCTCGAATGCGGCGCGCGTTTCGATTTTCAGCACGATGCCAAGCTTACCGGCATCAAGGCGTTGCAGATGCTTTTGCAATAATTTGATGTCGGCGGGGTTGCGGACGAATGAAAGCCCGACCATATCGGCATATTGCACGACAAATTCCAGATGCCCGATGTCCTGCGTCGTCAGGCCATCCAACTCAAGCCGGCTGTCCGGCAGGTTGATGCCTTTATTTGCCAGCAGCTTCTCCCCGCCTTCGCGGGCCTGGGTGATTTCGACCACTATTTTATTTTTGCCGACACTGCGGATTACGCCGCCGATTCTGCCATCGTCGATCATGATGCGTTCGCCCGGTTGGACAGACCGAAAAACCTCCGGCAGGGAACAGGCAATGCTGGCTGCGTGCAATAAACGTCCGCTGGCATCGAATTGGGCCGGCATGCCCGGCAACGGTTCACGCGTGATGATCAGATTGTCTCCGGTGTGAAGACGGATCAATTCGGGTACTGGAGGCAACGCCCCGACAATGCCGGTACGGCGCGGATGTCCGGATGTCGATACCCGTAGCAGCCTGAGCTCCATGCCGGGCGTGATATAGGTGGTTTGACTAGACTCGGCCCAAAAGCCCGGCCCGATCTGGTCAACAAGTTGCAGGCTGCGCAATGATCCCCGCGCGTCGGTTAATTCAATGATGTCGCGCGATGTGACCCGTGCGAGCCAATCCCCATTGACCGGCAGATAAGCATCGGCGGGAGCCGGGCAGGAAGTGTCATCGCCTGCGGGATACAGCCATACCCGCGCGGGTGCGGTCACGTTGCCATATACGTCCCGCTGTGGTCGCCATTTGAGTACAGCAGGTCCGGGAGCAATTTCCCCGGTGCGCAACTTGGGACCGCCCAAGTCCATCAGGATACGGCAATGCCTGCCTGTTTCACGGCGGGCCAGATTGATTTGCTCAATCATGCGTGCCCATATTTCAGGATCGTCATGCGCGCAATTGATACGCGCACAATCCATACCATGGACGAGCATGTCTTTGATCAATGAATAATCATCTGCCACTTCACTTGGCAATGTGACCATGATGCGGACACGGCGATGCGAGGGAGGTTTGCCAAGCAAATTGTTGGTATTGTTTTCAAGCAGGGTTGCCCCCGTTGCCGTTGTAGCGGGTATTATTTCTTCTACCGACTGCTTGCCTAACGCGCAACGTAAAAGGTCAATGATGGCATTGAGATTGGCGAAGACGTGCGATTCCATGCGACCTAACGATGACAACCCTACCGCTGCCAGCCTTTCCTGCAGCGACCGCATATCTCGTCGCCTCAGGCCAAGGTAGTGAATCAGATTAATGGTACTTGCCAGATGGAGTTGATTGGTATGTTGCAGTGTTTTTGCAGATAGATGCTCAAGTTCTTTCAGCTCATTCCGCAACTCTTCCAATTCATGCAGCAAGCCGGCATACGGATGTTTTTCTCGGGGCTTGTGTGGACTTGATTGCTGTTTGCTCATATGTCCAACGATTTCAGTCATTCTAAAAGTCATTTGGCGCATTATATAAGAAAGCTAGATTAAATAAATATGACGGATCACCAGCTTCACATAATTAGTCGCACAGAGCATACTTGTAAGTATCGTAAACGCCCCCTACGCTTCGTTTGATGCAGACATGACAGTCGAAACCGAACTCAAATTACGCATCGCTCCCGAGCAGCTTGCCAAGCTGAAGCGGCACGCGCTATTCAAGGCGCATCAAGTTACCCGTCCGACCACGCGCCGTCTCTACAACATCTATTACGACACGCCGAAACTCGAATTGCGCCAATCCGAAATAGCGTTGCGTCTGCGCCGTAGCGGACG
>JANONV010000184.1:0-2550 GCA_031421015.1 Gallionella sp.
AAGCCGCGCGAAATTGATACGCCTGATCGCCTTTGATGTGGATGGGGTGATGACCGACGGCGGATTGTATTTATCCGATTCCGGCGAAGAATTCAAACGCTTCAATTCGCTGGATGGGCAAGGTTTGAAAATGCTGCGCGCCAGCGGGGTGGAAATCGCCCTGATCACCGGACGAACTTCGCGCTGCGTCGAAGCGCGCGCGCAGAACCTGGGTATCGCGCATGTCTTTCAGGGTGTGGCAAACAAGCTGGAAACGATGGTCAAGCTGCTCGACAAGCTCAAGCTGTCGCGCGATGCCGCCGCCTATATGGGCGACGATGTGGTCGATCTCACGGTGATGCGCCACGTCGGGCTGGCGATCAGCGTGCCGGAATCTCCGCAACTGGTGCGCGACCATTCCGGCTATGTCACGCAACGCGGTGGCGGGCATGGCGCGGTGCGCGAAGTGTGCGAGCTGATCATGTCGGCGCAAGGCACGCTGGATGGGCAATTGGCGCCGTATCTGCAATGAGCTTCATCAACCGCGTTCGCTACTGGCTGTTGCCGTTACCACTGCTGGGCTTGCTGGGGATCACCTACTGGCTGGACCGGCAGGCGCAGCCGGAACCGGCTCAGCCTGACAGCGGCAAGCGCCACGATCCCGATGCCATTGTGGAAAACTTTTCCGCGACCAGTCTGAATGATCAAGGTACGCCGCGCTTCATCATGGCCGCGAAAAAAATGCGGCATTTCCCGAACGACGACAGCACCACGCTGGAAATGCCGCATTTTACCTCGCTATCCGCCGAGCGTCCGGCGATACATGCCAGCGCGAAAAGCGGAACCCTGTCCAGCAAGGGCGATGAGATATTTCTGCTCGGCGACGTCGAAATTCTGCGCGAGGCTAGCGAGCAGGAAGATAAATTTACGCTGCAAACCGAATATCTGCACATCGTCCCGGATCGTGACTGGGTGAGCACCGACCGCGCTGTGACAGCCTTTGACGCCCACCACACCATGCATGCAATCGGCCTCGAAATGGACATCAAGGCGCGCACCATAAAATTACTCTCCCGAATAAGAAGCGAATATGCTCCGAACAAAAAATAATTTACTGCTGGCATTTTTTTTATCGCTTTGGACGCCAGCCTGCTTCGCCGAACGTGCCGACCGCGACCAACCGTTGCATCTTGAGTCCGATCAGGTGCTGATAAACGACGCCAGGAAGGTCAGCACCTTCACCGGCAACGTGCAATTGACGCAAGGCACGCTGCTGATACGCGGCGACAAGATTGTCGTGACCCAGGACAAGGATGGCTTCAAGCACGGCACGGTGTATGGCAATACCGCCAGCTTCCGGCAGAAGCGCGACGGCGTGGATGAGTATCTGGAAGGACATGGCGAACGCATCGAATATGACGCGCGCGCCGAGGTGGTAAACTTCTACGGGCAGGCGCGTGTCAAACGCGGACTGGATGAGGTGCGCGGCGAGCGCATCACTTACAACATCAAAACCGAAATCTTCCAGGTGGGCAGCGGCAGCGCAAGCCCGGCGGATGCGCCGCCGCAGCGGGTGCGCGCCGTGTTGCAACCCAAACCCAAAAAAGGCGCGACAGCGCCGGGCGCGTTGCCGATCAATCCCGGCGATACGCCAACACCTGCGGAGTGAACATGAGTGAATTACGCGCAGTCGGCCTGAAAAAAACCTATGGTTCGCGTGCCGTGGTGCATGACGCTTCGTTGTCGGTAATAAGCGGCGAGGTGGTGGGTCTGCTCGGACCGAACGGAGCGGGCAAGACCACTTCGTTCTACATGATCGTGGGGCTGATCTCCGCTGACGGCGGGGAAATTTTTATTGATGACAAGAACATCACCCACCTGCCGATACACCGCCGCGCGCGCCTGGGGCTGGGATACCTGCCGCAGGAGGCGTCAATCTTTCGCCGCCTGACGGTGGAGCAAAACATTCAGGCGGTGCTGGAACTGCAAGAATTATCCGAGACCGACATGCAAACCCGCCTGGAAGATCTGCTGGAAGACCTGCACATCGCGCATATCCGCAATAACACCGCCATCAGCCTGTCCGGCGGCGAGCGGCGGCGCGTGGAAATCGCGCGCGCATTGGCGACCGATCCGCGCTTTATCCTGCTCGACGAACCGTTCGCCGGGGTGGATCCCCTCGCCGTGCTGGACATTCAGAAAATCATCCGCTTTCTCAAAGAGCGCAACATCGGCGTGCTGATCACCGACCACAACGTGCGCGAAACCCTGGGCATCTGCGATCGCGCCTACATCATCAACGCCGGATCGGTCATGGCGGAAGGCAAACCGGATGAAATCATCTATAATGAGGGCGTAAGGAAAGTGTATCTGGGCGAACACTTCAAGCTGTAACGCGAAGATTTCCCATATAGGGCATCTCTAAAAATCCAGAGTTCGCCCAAATGCAAGGCGCGGAAAAAATTTTAGTTCCGGCTAACCTAAAGGTTACCCTACTCTGAAACTTCGTTTTGCCGCGCCGCATATGATTTATATGTAAGCAAGAAATTTTTTCCGCAACGCAGCAGTTGG
>JANONV010000185.1:0-4525 GCA_031421015.1 Gallionella sp.
CGATCTCGATGGCGCTGAACTGGATGGACTTCAGATACAGGCTCCAGTAGGGCGCGAACATCCCCACGAAGGCGTAATAGAAGAAATAGAATCCGGCAATGCGCCAGTAGTAGTTTTTGCGGTCAGGATGCATCAAGACAATTGCTTTATTGTGACCCTGCATTATAAATCCGGCGCAAGCACGAATTCATTCGCACGTTGTCGGTTCATAAATAGTGCGAATACCCACAGGGTACAAGAACCTCTGCAAGGTAAATTCGCACCTACGTTTTTGAGCCCCCAGCCTGACTTTTAATTGCGGTGAATTCGCCCCGAATGCCAATTGTACAGAACCAGGACGACGTCGCCACCCGTATCAATGTCGGCAAACCGGCATTCGACCTGCGGGAAATATTTTCATCTGCTCTTGAAATGGAAAACTTAGCCCCCATAAACCACCAGTCCAAATTTGGAGAACGGCATGGAACAGAACGACACCAACCCGCAAATCGAGCAGCAAGCCACCGCAGCGACTACTGAATCCACTGAAGCAAAAACTGCGGAAGTCATGCCGAGCATGGAACAAATGCTCAAGGAGACCGAGCGCAAAGCGCAGGAACACTATGACGCGTGGATGTACGCCAAGGCCGAAAGCGAAAACATCCGCCGCCGCGCGGTCGAAGACATCAGCAAGGCGCACAAATTTGCCGTGGAGCGGTTTGCCAATGAGATACTGGCGGTGAAGGACAGCCTGGAAGCCGGGCTGGCGGTGGAAACCGCGACGGTGGAGAGTTTCAAGAGCGGCATGGAACTGACACTGAAGCAACTGTCCGGCGTATTCGAGAAATTCAATCTCAGCGAGATCAACCCGGTTGGCGAGAAATTCGACGCGCACAGGCATCAGGCTATCGGCATGGTGGAAAGCGAGCAGGAAGCCAACACTGTGATCAATGTGATGCAAAAGGGTTATGCGCTGAATGACCGGGTGTTGCGTCCGGCGCTGGTGATGGTAGCGAAGGCGAAGGGATAAATAAACACCGTCATATTGGGGACACTTGAAATATGGATTTGCACCCTCAACTAGATGACAGCAGTTTGAATACTCAAATTTAACGAAAGGAAAGCATCATGGGAAAAATCATCGGTATCGACTTGGGCACGACGAATTCTTGCGTGGCGATCATGGAAAACGGCAAGCCCAAGGTGATCGAGAACGCCGAAGGCGCGCGCACCACCCCATCCATCATCGCCTATATGGAAGACGGTGAAGTGCTGGTGGGTGCGCCCGCAAAACGTCAGGCGGTCACCAATCCGACCAACACGCTGTATGGCGTAAAGCGCCTGATCGGCCGCCGCTTCGACGAAAAGATGGTGCAAAAAGACATCGACATGGTGCCGTTCAAGATCGTCAAGGCCAAGAACGGCGATGCATGGGTGAAAGTACGCGACAAGGAATTCTCCGCACCGGAAATCTCCGCACAAGTGTTGATGAAAATGAAGAAGACCGCCGAAGACTATCTCGGCGAACCCGTCACCGAAGCGGTCATCACCGTGCCGGCTTATTTCAACGATGCACAGCGCCAGGCCACCAAGGATGCCGGTCGCATCGCCGGTCTGGATGTGAAGCGCATCATCAACGAGCCGACCGCAGCCGCGCTGGCGTTTGGTCTGGACAAGCAGGAAGGCGACCGCAAGATCGCGGTGTATGACCTGGGTGGCGGCACGTTTGATATTTCCATCATCGACATTGCCGAGATCGAAGGCGAACACCAGTTCGAAGTGCTGTCCACCAACGGCGATACTTTCCTGGGCGGCGAAGATTTTGACATGCGCGTGATCGACTATCTGGTCGATGAATTCAAGAAGGAAAGCGGCATCGACCTGCGCAAAGATGTACTGGCACTGCAACGCCTGAAAGATGCGGCGGAAAAGGCCAAGATCGAATTGTCCAGCGCGCAGCAGACCGAAGTGAACTTGCCTTACGTGACGGCTGATGCAAGCGGTCCGAAACATCTGGCGGTGAAGATCACCCGTGCCAAACTGGAAAGCCTGGTCGATGACCTGATCGCTCGTACCATCGAGCCATGCAAGATCGCGATGAAGGATGCGGGCGTGTCCAACGCTGACATCGCCGACGTGATTCTGGTCGGCGGCCAGACCCGCATGCCTATGGTGCAGGAAAAAGTGAAGGCCTTTTTCGGCAAGGAACCGCGCAAGGACGTTAACCCGGACGAAGCCGTTGCGGTAGGCGCTGCGATCCAGGGCGGTGTGCTGCAAGGCGAAGTGAAGGACGTGCTGCTACTGGACGTTACTCCCTTGTCTTTGGGTATCGAAACCATGGGCGGCGTGATGACCAAGCTGATCAAGAAGAACACCACGATACCAACCAAGGCGTCGCAAGTGTTCTCCACGGCTGACGACAACCAGAACGCGGTGACCATCCACGTGCTGCAAGGCGAGCGCGAGATCACTTCCGGCAACAAGAGCCTGGGTCAATTCAACCTGTCCGACATCCCGCCCGCGCCGCGCGGCATGCCGCAGATCGAAGTGACTTTCGACATTGACGCGAACGGTATTCTGCACGTGTCGGCGAAAGACAAGGCGACCGGCAAGGAGAACAAGATCAAGATACAGGCCAGCTCCGGCTTGAGCGAAGCGGAGATCAAGCAGATGGTGCAGGACGCCGAAGTCCACGCCGAAGACGATCGCAAGGCGCTGGAGCTGGTGACCGCGCGCAATCAACTGGATATGCTGATCCACTCCTCGCACAAGTCGCTGAAAGAATATGGCGAGCATCTGACCGCGGAGGAAAAGGCTGCCATCGAAACTGCGCTGAAAGAAGCCGAAGAAGTAGTGAAGGCCGACGACAAGGATGCCATCACGGCCAAGACCGAAGCGCTGGCGACAGCCGCGCAAAAGCTCGGTGAAAAGATGTATGCCGCAGAACAAACCAAGGCGCAAGCCGGTGCTGGAGCGGGTGCTGCGCCTGACGCAGAAGCCAAGAAAGACGAAGGCGACGTGGTGGATGCGGAGTTCACTGAAGTGAAGGAAGAGAAGAAATAAGTTGGTAGTCGTTAGTTAACCCAGATGGGTTGGCTTTCAACTAGCGGCTAACGCATGATTAGGAGACCAGCGCCGTAGGATGGGTTGAGCGTAGCGATACCCATCAATGGACAAATAAACGATGGGTTTCGCGCTGCTCAACCCATCCTACAAAAACTCTTCACATTTCACAGCCATGAGCAAAAAAGACTACTACGAAGTCCTCGGCGTCAACCGCGATGCCACGGACGAAGAGATAAAAAAAGCTTATCGCAAGCTGGCGATGAAGCATCACCCCGACCGTAATCCGGACAACCCCAAGTCTGAGGAACATTTCAAGGAAGCCAAGGAAGCCTACGAAACATTAAGCGACGGCCAGAAGCGCGCCGCTTACGATCAGCATGGCCATGCCGCATTCGAAGCGGGCGGCATGGGAGGAGGCGCGGGCGGCGCGGCGGGCTTTGATTTTTCCGACATCTTCGGCGACATCTTCGGCGGCGGACGAGCAGGCGCCGGTCGCGGCGGACGCAGCAGCGTGCAGCGCGGCGCCGACCTGCGCTACAACCTCGAGATCACGCTCGAACAGGCCGCGCGCGGCACCGAGACGCAGATTCGCGTACCGACCATGGCGGAATGCGCAACCTGTCATGGTTCCGGCGCCAAACCCGGCACCAGCCCGACCCCTTGCACCACCTGCGGCGGCCATGGCCAGGTGCGCATGCAACAAGGCTTTTTCTCCATCCAGCAAACCTGCCCGCGCTGTCACGGCAGCGGCAAAATGATCGCCTCGCCGTGCAAGGACTGCAACGGCAACGGGCGCATCAAACAACACAAAACACTATCGATAAAAATTCCCCCGGGCGTGGATAACGATGATCGCATACGCCTCTCCGGCGAAGGCGAACATGGCGTGAACGGAGGACCTCCCGGTGATTTGTATGTGGTGATCCACACCAAGCAGCACGCGGTGTTCCAGCGCGACCATAACGATCTGCATTGCGAAATGCCGATCAGTTTCAGCGTCGCCGCGCTGGGCGGTTCGATCGAGATCCCCACGCTGGACGGGGTGGCAACGATCAAGATTCCCGCCGAAACGCAAAGCGGAAAAATCTTTCGCCTGCGCGGCAAGGGTATCAAAGGCGTACGCAGCCCCAGCCACGGCGATTTGCATTGCCACGTGGCGGTGGAGACGCCGGTGAATCTGACCACCCGCCAGAAAGATTTGTTGCGTGAGTTTGAAGATATCAACGACAAAGACAGTGAACTCCACAACCCGCGCGCAAAATCCTGGATGAACAAGGTTAAGGATTTTTTTGCGGGGTGATAAACTGCCGACCGCCACATAGGGGCACCTCTAAAAATTCAGAGTTCGCCCAAATGCAAGGCGCGGAAAAAATTTTAGTTCCGGCTAACCTAAAGGTTACCCTACTCTGAAACTTCGTTTTGCCGCGCCGCATATGATTTATATGTAAGCAAGAAATTTTTTCCGCAACGCAGCAGTTGG
>JANONV010000186.1:0-5531 GCA_031421015.1 Gallionella sp.
TGTTGGGTTACGCAAAGAACGCTAACCCAACCTACAAAATCGAGTTTATGCGACATCCTGTTTATGCGACATCCTTGACAAAAGAACGTTCGTTCTTTACAGTGCAGCACATTCGTTCTGTATCAACCTTGCCATGACTGATTCCAATCCGCCTGACTTCAACCCGAAAGACGCCGAGTATCTCGCCAAACTCCAGGACTATTACGCCGACTGGAAAAACATCCCCTCCTACGCCAAACTGTGCGAGGTGTTCGGCATCGCCTCCAAATCATGGGTCAAAGCCGTACTGACCCGCTTGAGCGCGGCCGGTTTCATCGAGCGCACTCCGGACGGGGCATGGATTCCTACCCGCCAATTTTTCGCGCGCCCATTGGCCGAATCCTCGGTTCAGGCCGGGATGCCGGTTTCTGTGACCGAGACGCATGGCGAGTATTTCGTCATCGACGAGATGCTGATCGACACGCCCTCCGAAACCACGCTGATCCCGGTCAAGGGCGATTCGATGATCGAAGCGGGTATTCATGACGGCGATGTCGCCGTGGTGGAAAAGCGCAACCTCGCCAATGTGGGCGACATCGTGGTGGCCATCGTGGACAACGAATTCACACTGAAGACCCTGGACAAGGAACGCGGCAAGTACATCCTGCGCCCCGCCAATCCAGCCTATCCGGTCATCCGCCCGCAAGGCACGCTGGAAATATTCGGCGTGTTGATCGGCCTGATACGCAAGTACCGGAAGTAAGCCATGCAAGCGACTCCTCACCCCGGCCATGCAAGTCGGCAAACGCAACGCGCCTCGCACGGCTTGTTATCGCTGACCTATCCCAACAAAGCGCTGTTTCACCAGCAGCGCGCCTTGTTGCGTAACGCCGTACCGGCGGGCTTTCCCTCGCCTGCCGATGACTATGTGGAGCAGCGCCTCAGCCTGGACGAACATTTAATCCGGCATCGCGAATCCACCTTCTTCATGCGCGTAGCAGGCGACTCGATGCGCGGGCTCGGCATTTTTGACGCTGATTTGCTGGTGGTGGATCGCGCCCTACCCGCTGCGCATGGCTGCGTGGTGATTGCGGTGCTGGATGGCGAATTCACCGTGAAGCAATTGCTGCACACCGCGGATGGACAGGTATTGCGCGCGGCACACCCGGATTATCCCGACACGCTCATCAAACCGGAACAGGATTTTTCGATCTGGGGGGTGGTGAGCTGGAATATCCATAAGGTTTAAGCACTGTAGCCCTGTAGGGTGGATAAGCGCAGCGCATCCACCAACTCGTTTCGGCGGATTCACCGCGGTGGATGCGCTGCGCTTATCCACCCTACAATTACAACTGGATTGAATCATGCGATCAATCGCACTGGTAGATTGCAACAACTTCTACGTCTCCTGTGAACGCCTGTTCCAGCCCAAGCTGGAAGGCAAGCCGGTAGTGGTGCTCTCCAACAACGACGGCTGCGTGGTGTCACGCTCGCAGGAAGTCAAAGACCTCGGCGTCAACATGGCCGCGCCGTGGTTCCAGTTGAAAGACCTCGCCAAACGCCACGGCATCATCGCCCTGTCCTCCAACTACACGCTGTATGCCGACATCTCCAACCGGGTGATGCGGCTGCTGTCGCAGTACAGTCCCGATCAGGAGATCTATTCGATAGATGAGTCTTTTCTTGATTTGACCGGCATTCCCAATCCATCCAACCTGGACGGCCTGACTAACTATGCGCAAACGATGCGCAGCACCATCAAGCGATGCGTCGGCATACCGGTGTGCATAGGCATCGCGCCGAGCAAGACTTTGGCGAAACTAGCCAACCATGTCGCCAAGAAGCGGAAGCAATATCACAGTGTGTGCGATTTCAACGCGATGACGGCACGCGTACTGGACAATCTGCTCGCAAAAATCGAAGTCGGCGAAGTCTGGGGCGTGGGCAGGCGCAGCACCGCCCGCTTGCAACAAATGGGCATCAACTCGGTGCTGGAATTGAAACGCAGCGCAGCCAAGCGCGTCCGCGCCGAGTTCGGCGTGGTCATGGAACGCATCGTGGCGGAGCTGAACGGCGAGGCCTGTTTGGAACTGGATGAAATCACCCCACCCCGCCAGCAAATCATTTGCTCGCGTTCTTTCGGTGTGCCGGTTGCACTGCTGGAAGACCTGGAGCAAGCGGTCATCGCCTACACCACCCGCGCCGCCGAAAAACTGCGCAGCCAGCATTCACTCGCGGGCGGCATCCATGTCTATATCCGCACCAATCCGCACAGGAAAGAAGATCAACTGTATCAACAAGCCATACTGCTGCCCCTGTTCGAACCCACCGATGACACGCGCCTGCTATGTCGCGCCGCGTTGAGCGCACTGCGGCAAATCTACCGCAGCGGCTATGCGTACCAGAAGGCGGGCGTGATGCTCACCGAGATCATCGCCGTCACAGCAAGGCCGCGCACGCTGTTCGAAGATGTCTCGGCACAGCAAAAGTCCGCATCACTGATGGCAACTCTGGATCGGATCAACCGCCGCATGGGCAGCGGAACGCTGCAACTGCTCGGTGCAGGGGTCAGGAAAAGCTGGTCCATGCGGCGCGGGAATATGTCGCAGCGCTATACTACGGAGTGGGATGAGCTGGCGGTGGTGCGATGAGATATTTGTTTCACTGACAACAACAAACTCGCATTGATCTAACTTCCGCTTTCGACACACAGCCGTCGTTCAAATATGTTCTGTCTAGCATCTGCTTTTCGGCCATACCGGACTGAGGCAATTTTCTGAAAAGACTGTCGGTAAAGCATACGGGGATGACCGCTATACGACCTTTTGAATGGTCACTTCCTACCCTCTCGGTTTAACAGCCACCTTCCGAATTCAGCTTTAGCCTGGCCTCTCGCAATGCGTAATCGCCAAGATGTACCCGCATCAAACTCTTCCAAAGTTTGCCGTGGTTGGGAACGGAAAAATGCAGCAACTCATGTACGATCACGTAATCGCCCAACTCCCTTTCCAACAGCAGCAACTCCGCATTGAAATTCAGGCTGCCCGCAGTCGAGCACGATGCCCATTTGTTTCGCATCGGACGGACCGCCAACGAGCGCACCTCGACATCCAGCTTTGACGCCCATAGCAGCACTCGCGCCTTGAACTCCGCCTTGCCTTGCCAAATATCCATGTGCCGCGTATCCATCTACTGTCTCCCGGCCTTGGTCAACACGGACAACACTGCCTCTACCAAAACAGCAACTTTCTCCTCGGACTCCTCTTCGGCGAAAATGGCAAATGTCATCCGGGTGCGCAATTCGCGCTGTTCCTTTTCACTGCTGCGCCAATTCGGGAAAGCAGCGAAAGCCTCGCGCACCTTCTGACTCACCGCTTCGGCATTAGGAATTTTTTCCTCTTCCAGCTTGCACAGCACAAAATAGGTCAGCCCATCCAGGCCCTTCGCCACCTGTTCCTGTTTGCGCCGCTCATCGCGTGCGATCTCCGCCAGCAATTCGTTCAGCGCCTCCTCGGTGGATTCCTGTCTGTCTTCAAATCCTTCCTGCACTGCCCTGGCACGCTCCGCCATCGCCACCAGAAAGGGATCGTCGCTGTTTTCGTCGGCGGCTTTCTCAATCGCCTTGACCAGATTGATTACCTTCGTGGCTTTACCCTCTTTGCGCCGCTTTATCGCCTCGATGCTATCGGGATCAATTGCAACGTAGTCGCTTGTTGTCGGCGCCCGCATCTCCGAGCCAACATGCCTTTGCACCAGCTCGTTGGTCTTCTTCAGGAACGCGCGATCCACATACACCCGCTTTGCGTAGGCGTTGCGCACCACGGCGTAAACCGCCGACAGCGCTGAGTAATCATCAATGAACGGGGACAGGAAGGCATCGGGCGAAACTATCTCATAGAGCATCTCGATTTCCTTGTACTCGCGGAAGAATGCCTTGCGTCGCTCCTTGTCGCGAAAATGCTCGATCAGGCTGTCCACATCCTTGTCATTGAAGTTCTGCGTAACCAAGGCCAGATAAGGCGGCGCGATGTTTTCCATCTTGGCCTTGAACAACTGCTTGAGCAGCGCCAGGTCTTTCACGATGGCGTTGATCTCGTCGCTGTCGAACGCCAGCGCCTTCTCCAGCTTATCGAAGATGCCCACGAAATCCAGCACCAGCCCGTGCGGCTTTACCATCTCCTCGCGCTCGTTTTCATATGGGCGGTTCACCCGCGCGATAGCTTGCAGCAAAGTGTGGTCGCGCATCGGCTTGTCGAGATACATCGCGTAAAGTATCGGCGCATCGTAGCCGGTGAGCAGTTTCTCGGTGACGATCAGAATCTTGGGATACTCGCCAAACTTCGCGAAATTCTTGCGTATCTGCTTTTCTTTCTTCTCCTCCAGATGCCAGCGCTTCATGTGCATCGGATCGTTGTTACTGCCGGTATAGACCACCTCGGAATACTCCGGCGGCAGAATGGCATCGAGCGCCTCCTTGTAGAACGCGCAGGCTTCGCGATCCACACCAACCAGAAAAGCCTTGTAGCCCAATGGCTCGACATTCTCCAAATAGTGTTTAGCGACAAATTCCGCCACCTTCTTGATGCGCTCGCGGCCTTTCAGGAAATTCTTCAGGTTCACCGCACGCTCAAGAATCTTGTTCAGTTCCTCGATGTCGCTGACTCCCTCGGCCTCCGCTAGCGACAGAAATTCCTTGTCCAGAATTTCGTGTGGAACCAGCATCTCGTTCGGCGCGATGTTGTAGTAGAGCGGCAGCGTCGTGCCATCCTCGATGCTTTCAGCGATGGAATACTTGTGCAAATAGCCTTGGTCATCCTCGCAACCGAAGGTCTTGAACGTGCCGCGCCCGTAGGCGGTCTTGTCTATCGGTGTGCCGGTAAAGCCGATGAACGTCGCATTCGGCAAGCCTGCCATCAGGAAATTGCCGAGGTCGCCACCGGTAGTACGGTGCGCCTCGTCTATCAGCACAAAAATGTTCTTGCGGGTGTTGAGATTGGCGGGCATGTCGCGGAACTTGTGGATCATCGTTACGATGATGCCGCGATAATCCTGCTTGAGCAGCCGGTTCAAGTCGGCGATGCGGTCGGCATGCGCCACATTGCCCAAGCCCAGCGCCGCCAGATTTTTCAGCATCTGATCTTCCAGCTCGTTGCGGTCTATCATCAGCAGCACGGTCGGCTTGTCCGCCTGCGGCGCCTTGAACAGCAATCCCGCCGCTGTAATCATGGTGTAGGTCTTGCCGCTGCCCTGCGTATGCCACACCAAGCCGCGTGTGCGTTTCGGGTCGAGCGCACGCGCCACCACCTTGTCCACCGCCGCCGTCTGATGCTGGTGCAGGACGAACTTTTGCAGCTCTTCCTCTTTTTCCGCGAACAGGATGAAGTCCTTCAGGCAGCGCAGCAGATGGTGAATATCGCAAAAGCTTTTCGCCTTCGCTTCGAGATTACCGGTCTCTTCACCCTTCCAGTTGAAGATATTGCGCCGCACCGTATTCCACGTCACCCCGTAAGCGAAGCCGATGGCCTCAGTCGCGGTGAACAACATCTGCGGCA
>JANONV010000187.1:0-2565 GCA_031421015.1 Gallionella sp.
CTGCCACGAAACGCAATGGAGTGATACAAGCTAATTATGAATAAATCTGCGCTTCCCTAAAACGAAGTGAAATGGCGTAGGGCGGCAAAATTGAAATATCGCAGGGACGCGATTCACCCTCCGGGTGTGTGACCTTTGAAATAGAACCGGAATCAGAAATAGCTCTTGAATTTTCCCGTGGCGCTGAAGGTGGCGATGCTTTGTGTGCCTTTGCGTAATGCCGCAAACGTTCTCGAACCTTCGATGCTCAGGACTTTGTCTTCGACACGGACGCCATGCCTGTTCGGGAATTGCCCGTTCAGCCATATAAAAATGGGCATGAGTTCGCGCCTTTCCGCTGCGGTGGCTGCTTCATCCATTTCGAACACGCCTAAACCTTTTTCGACGGCGTGGAGATAGTTGTCAGAATCGCGGATGCTGGTGAGAAACGGCAGTTTCAGGGAATTAAGGAAACGCTCCAGCGACGCATAGACCGGGGAGGATGAGTTGCGCACCCGGTTGGCAACCACCGCGATCTTCACCCCAGAAGTGCGCGCGCCGCCGAACAGAAACAGCTCTTTGATAAAATCGGCCGTGGCGTGAATATCGATGGGAGATGGCGCGACCGGGATCACGATAAAGTTTGACTTGCGCACCAGTTCCTGCAGCAACAGACCTTTCGATCCGGCGGGCGCATCAATGACCAGAACTTCGGTTTCCGCCGGGACCCACGCCTTCACGCTGTGCAGGGTGGCCGCTCCCTTGAGCGGCGCGGCGTTGGCCCCGTGAATTTTCTCCACATGCCCGGGGCGTAGCCGCAGCCACTGCATACTCGAACCCTGCGGATCGTAGTCCATGATCGCAGTTCTGGCTTTCTTGCTGGCGTAGTAGCTGGCAAGATTGGTGGTCAAAGTGGTCTTCCCTGTGCCACCCTTGGAGTTGATGACGAGTATGGTCAGCATGCCGCCCCTTTCATTTTGGTTCTACGCCACCGGAGTGCCGGCCGCGAGTTTTTGAATGTAGTCCGCGAACTCGGGATCTTCTCCGCGCAGCAAAACCGGCAGCGCGGTGCGGAAATCGGCGCGGTTGCACCATTCACCCATATAGTCTTCCCACGAACGCCAGCGCCTTGACTGTTTCTCCGTCATGTTGTTTTCATAGAGCAGCAGATAGGCACGCTCGAACAATGAGATCAACATGCTGAAAATGATGAACATGCGCTCGCGTTGCTCTGTTGTGAGCGCCGGGGTTTCTTCGCTGGCGAACAAGCGCAGGTCGGGATTTTCCAGCGCGATCTTGAGGAACCCCTGATAATTGTCGGAAAGCAGTTGATAGACTTCCTCTTCCTCGTTGTTGCGTTCTTTGCGCTGCCCGAAGATGAATACGGCGATCGCCAGTGGCAGGCCGATTACGGTCACCACGTAACTTAGCAGTTCCCAGGTTCCCAAGTCAAACATCAGATCACCTTCCCGGTCACCGAAGCGATAGCGATCAGGGGTTCGGCTTCGAGATATTTCATAATCGTTTTCGATAAAGTATATGGTTTCAGGTAGGGATATTAACCTTAACCGGTTGACCTGGATAGTCATGGTGGATAGCATGATGGACAAATTGGGTAGTTAGAGGTTTTACTGAAATTTTGACGCCATGAGCCTGCTTACCTTGATCGTCACACTATTGTTGGAGCAGCTCCAGCCGCTCTCAGCGCGTAAACACCTGTCCGGCTGGTTGTCCGATTACGCCTTTTTCTTTCAGCGACATTTCAATGCGGGGCTACGCAAACAAGGAAAGATCGCCTGGCTGCTGGCGGTGTTGCCGTTGCTGGCCGCCGTCATCGCGTTGTTCTGGTTGTTGTGCCGGGTGCATCCGGTCTTTGCCCTGGCGTTCAACGTGCTGGTGTTGTATCTCACCATGGGCTTTCGCCAGTTCAGCCACTACTTCACCGATATTCATCAGGCGTTGCGCGATGGCAATCTGGACGAGGCGCGCGGGCTGCTGTCTGGCTGGCGCGGCATATCCTCGCATGAGTTGAACGCCGAAGAAGTCGCGCGCGTCACCATAGAGGAGGCGCTGCGCGCATCGCAGCGCAATGTGTTCGGGGTGATCGTGTGGTTCGTGTTGTTCGGCGCGCTTGGCCTGGGCGGCGCTGCGGGGGCGTTGCTGTATCGCCTCGGACAATTTTTGCGCGCGCGCTGGGGCGGCGGGGATGATTCCGAAGAACTTTTGGCCGGGCACCCGAGCGAGGCGGACGCGTTCGGCCCCGATGCGTTCGGCAAGTTCGCGCGGCAGGCGTTCTACCTGCTGGAATGGCTGCCGGTCCGGCTGACCGCAATGACCTTCGCCATCGTCGGCGATTTCGAAAATACCATTCATTGCTGGCGCACCCAGGCGGCAAGCTGGCCGGATCCCGAAGCGGGGATATTGCTGGCCAGCGGTGCGGGGGCGCTGGGCGTGCGCCTCGGCATGCCGATACCGCAAGGCGGCTCGTCGCTGGACAGGCCGGAGCTGGGCGCCGGCGACGAAGCCGATACCGGCTTCATGCAAAGCGCCGTCGGGTTGGTGTGGCGTTCGGTGGTGTTCTGGATG
>JANONV010000188.1:0-4221 GCA_031421015.1 Gallionella sp.
TGATCCGTGCCGCGAAGCAGCAGGGGCTGGCGGTGACTTGCGATGTTTCGATGAACCATGTGCATCTGTCCGAAATGGACATCGGCTACTTCGATCCGAATTGCCATTTGATCCCGCCGCTGCGCAGCCTGCGCGACCGCGTTGCGCTGCGTGCCGGATTGCAGGATGGCACGATAGACGCGATCTGTTCCGACCACTCGCCGGTGGACGAGGATGTCAAGCAACTGCCTTTCGCCGAAGCCGAACCGGGCGCGACCGGCCTGGAACTGCTGCTGCCGCTGCTGCTGAAATGGGCTGGCGAAGACCAGCTCGCGTTGTCCGATGCAATTGCCAAGGCCACGCTGAAACCCGCACAGATACTGGGATTGGGCGCGGGGCATTTGAGCGTAGGCGCAGCGGCTGACGTGTGCGTGTTCGATCCGGGCGCCTGGTGGAAAGTCGAGCCCGGTGCGTTGAAAAGCCAGGGCAAGAACACGCCTTTCAATGGCATCGAAGTGCAAGGCAAGGTGCGCTTTACGTTGATAGACGGCCAGCTGGTTTATCAAACCTAGCAACGCCAGCACATGTCATTCCATTTTTCAATCTATGGTGAAATATTGTAGGGGCGTGATTCATCGCGCCCTGATCTATTCACGTATCATAAGAAGGGCGCGATGAATCACGCCCCTACCTAATATGAACCCATTACTAGACTTCACAGGATTACCGCGTTTCGCGGAGATCAAAACCGAACACGTTGCGCCTGCGATAGAGCAATTGCTGGCAGAGAACCGTGCGTTGATTGCGCGGCTGCTGGCCGATAGTGCAATCCCAGACTGGCAGAATTTCGTCGCGCCGATGGAAGATGCCAACGAGCGCTTGTCGCGCGCCTGGGGGCCGGTCGGGCATTTGAACGCGGTGATGAACAGTCCGGAATTGCGCGAGGTGTATAACGCCACGTTGCCGAAAATCACCCAGTATTATGCCGAACTCGGGCAGAATCTCGCGCTGTTCGATAAATTCAAAGTGTTGCGCAACAGGCCTGAATATACGGGTTTGAGCGCAGCTCGTAAAAAGATCATCGAGAACGAGTTGCGCGATTTTCGTCTTGGCGGCGCGGAGTTGCCGGATGCGCAAAAGGCGCGTTATCTGGAGATTCAAGAACGTTTGTCCGAATTGTCGTCGCGCTTTTCCGACAATCTACTGGATGCCACCAACGACTACACGCTGGTGATCGAGAACCAGGAAGAACTAAGCGGCTTGCCGGATGATGTGTTGCAAGCGGCCCAAGAAGCTGCCGAAAAAGTAAAGCAAGATTCCGACGATAGCCCCCTCTTCCCCCGGGGGAGGGTTGGGGAGGGGGAGCGTGAACGGGAAAAAAGGCAAGGCTGGCTGTTCACGCTGAAAGCGCCGTCATACGGCCCGGTGATGCAATATGCCGACAACCACGTGTTACGCGAAAAAATGTATCGGGCTTCGGCTACGCGTGCCAGCGAGTTCGGCAAACCGGAGTGGGACAACACCGCGTTGATGGAGGAGATCGTCAAGCTGCGTGGCGAGGAAGCCAGGTTGCTGGGCTTCGCCAATTTTGGCGAATTGTCGCTGGTCAGCAAGATGGCGAACTCACCGCAACAGGTGATCGAGTTTATGCGCGAGCTGGCGCAGCGCGCGCGACCCTTTGCCGAAAAAGATTTGTCCGAGCTGCGCAAATACGCGCGCACCGAACTGGGGATCGCAGATATGCAATCCTGGGATGTCGGTTATGCCAGCGAAAAGTTGCGCGAACAACGCTATGCGTTTTCCGAGCAGGAAGTGAAGCAGTATTTTCCTGAGGACGCAGTGCTATCAGGCATGTTCAAGCTGGTCGAGACGATATACGGTTTGCAGATCAAGCCGGGCAGTGCAGCCGTGTGGCATGACGACGCGCGCTTTTTCAATATCAGCGATGCAAAGGGTCAGTTGGTCGGCCAGTTTTATCTCGACCTGTATGCGCGCAGCAGCAAGCGCGGCGGGGCGTGGATGGACGATGTGATCACGCGACGGCGACTGGATTCTGGGATATCGGGTTCCGGGATACAAACACCCGTGGCGTATCTGAACTGCAATTTTTCCGCGCCTTTGACCGGCAAGCCCGCCGTGTTTACCCATGATGAAGTGATCACGCTGTTCCATGAATTCGGACACGGACTGCATCACCTGCTCACCGAAGTGGAAGACCTCGGCGTGTCCGGCATCAATGGTGTGGAATGGGACGCGGTGGAATTGCCCAGCCAGTTCATGGAAAATTTTTGCTGGGAATGGGAGGTGCTGCGCGGCATGACCCGCCATGTCAAAACCGGGGCAGCGTTGCCGCGAGTGCTGTTCGACAAAATGCTCGCCGCCAAAAATTTCCAGAGCGGTTTGCAAACCCTGCGCCAGATCGAATTCTCGCTGTTTGATATGTTGATGCACAGCAACTTCGAGGCGGGTGGCGGCAAAACGATATTACAGTTGCTCGACGAAGTGCGCGCCGAAATCGCAGTGCTGATCCCGCCCGCATTCCAGCGTTTTCCGCACAGCTTCTCGCATATTTTTTCCGGCGGTTATGCGGCGGGCTACTACAGCTACAAGTGGGCGGAAGTGTTGTCCGCCGATGCGTATAGTTTGTTTGAGGAAAACGGCGTGTTGAACCCCGACGTGGGCGCGCGCTTCCGCAGCGAGATACTGGCGATGGGCGGCAGCCGCGGCGCGATGCAATCTTTCGCCGCATTCCGGGGACGCGAACCGAACATGGACGCGCTGTTGCGGCATAATGGGCTGCTAGACACAGTAACACTTTAAACCAACCCCCCCTCAGTCCCCCCTTGTCAGGGGGGAAGCCTTTAAGCCTCCCCTGACAAGGGGAGGTTTGGAGGGGTTGGTTTGCGAATAGAGCAAACGTGACACGCTGGGAGACAAAATGAAACGCATCGCATTATTGACAGCTTGTTTGGCGATCATGCCTTCAGGCACTCAGGCAGGCGAGCTATACCGCTGGGTGGACTCGAGAGGCGTCGTACATTACAGCGATACGCCACCCCCCAAGTCCGCGCAAGCGGATACCATAAAAATTTCCAATGCTGCCGGATCGGACGATGCATTGCCATTTGAGACGCTGCGCGCGAAACAGAACTTTCCGGTCACTTTGTACGTCGGGTCTCGCTGCGGCGATCTGTGTGATCAGGCGCGCAGCTTGTTGAACAAACGCGGCGTACCTTTTTCCGAAACAATTCTGAAAACCACAGATGACCTTGCAGCGTTCAAAAAACTTTCCGGCAGTGAAGGCATCCCCGCGCTGGCGGTAGGCAAAACTTATTTGGGCGGATTTGTGGCCGCGCAGTGGCACAGCGAACTCGACGTCGCAGGCTATCCCAAGACCGCACCGTATCGCGCACCTGGCAAGCCTTCCACCGCAAGCGCGGTCGCTCCGGCCAACCCGCCCGCGCAATGAAGCTGGCGACGTGGAACGTCAATTCGCTGAAAGTGCGTTTGCCGCACGTGCTGGACTGGCTGGCCGTGAATCCGGTTGACGTGCTGTGCTTGCAGGAAACCAAACAGCAGGACGGCGATTTCCCCCAGACGGCATTGCAAGCGGCGGGGTATCACAGCATATTCAGCGGACAAAAGACCTACAACGGCGTAGCGATCCTGAGCCGAGTTCCGGCCGGCGAAGTGCAGATGGGCATCCCGGATTTTGCCGACGAACAGAAACGCGTCATCGCTGCCACCATCAATGGCATCCGCGTGATTTGCGCCTACATACCAAATGGTCAGAGCGTGGACTCGGACAAATACCAATACAAGCTTGCATGGCTTACCGCGCTGCACGACTGGTTAAAACAAGAACTGACACGCTACCCAAAACTGGTATTGCTGGGCGACTACAACATCGCGCCGGAAGATCGCGACGTGCATGATCCGAAAGCATGGGAAGGCAACGTGCTGGTCAGCGAGCCGGAACGGCAACAGTTAAAAAATCTGCTGCAACTCGGCTTGAGCGACAGCTTCCGCCTATTCGAACAGCCCGAAAAATCCTACACCTGGTGGGACTACCGCATGATGGCGTTCCGCCGCAACACGGGAATGCGCATCGACCATATCCTGGTCAGTGTACCGCTGGTGACGCAATGCAAAAGCTGCGTGATAGACAAAGCGCCGAGAAAATTGGAGCGGCCTTCGGATCATACGCCAGTGGTAGTGGAGTTGTAGGTATTGGTAGGGTGG
>JANONV010000189.1:0-5174 GCA_031421015.1 Gallionella sp.
TAACAGTTGAAGATCAGCATAGTGACGTTGCAGAACTTAGTCTTCATAAAGACGTGCCGGACGCTATACGGATTCAGTTCGAAACGACCAAGAATCTCTATTTGTATGCATGGTTTGTCTATCGTTTTTACCCGGTGGCAAAACATCATGCATACGCCTGCCTTGAACTGGCATTGCGTGAGCGTTTTGAGCAGGAAATGATTACCGCAGGGGAAAATAAGCGCGAGTTCGGGCCAGGATTAAAGCGGCTATTAACCTATGCCGTAAAGGAAGGCCATTTGAAAAACGAGAATTTCGCGCTTTGGAGGCATCATACCGAAATGCGCGCACGGCAAAGGACTGAGTCCGAAATCTTCGAGGAGATGAGGCGGCACGGGTTAAGCGAAATGGTTATTGACGAAACGCAGATTGAGATTAAGGATGAAGATCGCAATCATGATTATCTAGCGGCTATTTTAGAATCGCTACCTTGGTTGCGTAACAACTTTGCCCATGGCTCCACGTCGTTAGACAATCAAGCATTGAGCACGATTAAGCTGGTTGCTGAAATAATTAATCAGATATACCCAGAATCGAAATAGAAGATTAATGGACATAGCCCCATCTAATTTTCATATTAAATAACAATGGGCACAACCGATGAGCTACGAAGATAAAAACTCTAAAGACAACAAAAATTGGTCGGGGGTAACTATGGGGGTAACAGATTATACCCAAGTTGATTGTATCAAGCATTCATGCTGGCTTGCGCGTGGTATTCGATAGCACCACGACCACCAAATCGAGGGATAGTCCAGTCGCTAATCCCTCTTGCTTTATGGGTGCTCATTCCGCTTTCTTGATTATGCCGAACCTTGACGCAGTGAATATTGCCTATAATCCCCATAAAATGACGGCAGGTGACGGTAGGGGGGGGCAAACAAAGCCGGTGCATATATTGACCGCGCCCCTACGGAGTTGTCAGACAAACGAACCTACATGGAGAAAACCAATGAATAAACAGGAAGTCGCTTTACTGAGCAAAGAAATCGAGATGCTGATGAACGAACGCGCAAGGTTGCTCAAGGTGGTGGGTGCGGCGGCGGTATTGGTCGCGAACACCGATCCGGAATCTGTGCGGGTTGAGGCGATGGATGCCGCGGAGATGTTGTCGGAAACCCTGAATGCTTTGCCCGAAGAAACGCTGAAAGACGCGCTGGAATCGGTGCGGGCGGAAGCCGGGTAGGATGCCGATGGAACATCGCACGGGTCTGATACTCACCGGCGGCGGCGCGCGTGCCGCCTATCAGGTGGGCGTGCTCAAGGCGATAGCGGAATTTTTGCCGCGCCACTCGCACATTCCGTTCCCGGTCGTCTGCGGCACCTCGGCGGGCTCGCTCAATGCGGCCACGCTTGCGATCAACGCGAGGAATTTCAGCATGGGCGTGCGGTATCTGGTCAATACCTGGAAGAATTTTCACGCCAGTCAAATATATCGCACCGATTTCATCGGTGTGTTCAATAACACCGCGCTCTGGTTCGCAGGGGGGGTGTTGAGGTTGCTGGGCATCAACAGGCTCCATCAAACTTCACTGCTGGACAATTCGCCGCTGATCGAATTTCTGGAACAGATGCTGCCTTGCGAGAACATCCAGGAGAACATTGATGCGGGGTTCCTGCACGCGCTGAGCATCACCGCATCGGGCTACGGTTCGGGGCAATCGGTGACTTTTTATCAGGGGGCGAAAGATCTGGTTCCATGGCGGCGCACCGGGCGTGTGGGGGTGCCGACACAAATCGAGGTAAAGCACCTGCTGGCTTCGGCTTCACTCCCTTTCCTGTTTCAGCCGACTTTGATTAACCGCGAATATTTCGGTGACGGTTCGATGCGCCAGATCGCCCCGATCGGTTCCGCATTACATCTGGGCGCGACGCGCATACTGGTGATCGGCGTCACCGCGAATGGGAAAGTCGAACAGCCCCAACGCGAAAATATACATGCATACCCAACCCTGGCGCAGATCGCCGGTCATGCGCTGAACAGCATCTTTCTCGATAACATGGACGTGGATCTGGAGCGGGTGAAAAAAATCAACGATCTGATTGCGGCCATGCCAGCCGAGATGCGCGCGAGCGCCAATCTCAAACATGTGGAGGTGCTGGTGATTTCGCCCAGCCAGCCGATCGACAAGATAGCCGAACGATATGTTAAAGAATTGCCCTGGACGATACGACTGCTGTTTCGTCTGGTTGGCGCCGGAAATCACAGCGGCATGACGCTGATGAGTTATCTGCTGACTGAAAGACAGTTCTGCCGCGCGTTGATCGATCTGGGTTATCAGGACGCGTTGAAGCGGCGCGACGAAATTCTGCGTTTTCTTGAGGTGCGGCTGCAGCAGGATGATGAGATGCCGCAATGACATTACTGCCATGGAGTGGGGAGAGCGAAGCGAGGGGCGGGGGAGTGGGGAGAGCGCAGCGAGGGGCCGGCAGAAGCAAGGAGATCCCTGCCCGAACCTGGCAGTTGCTGAATCTGTTGGCGGACGGCGAATTTCATTCCGGGGAGGTTTTTGCGCGCCAACTGGGCGTGTCGCGCGCCAGTGTATTCAACGCGCTGGCTGAAGTTGAGGACTACGGCGTGGTGTTGCAACGGATACGCGGTCGCGGTTACCGCCTGGCACATCCGTGGCAGCGATTGGATCGGGATGAAATATTGCGCTGGCTGGGCAAGGATGCCGGGAAATTCGACATCGAGATCCTGCCGCAAGCCGCTTCCAGCAATACCTTGCTGTTGCAGCGTGCCGGGCTGGAGTTTGCAAGCGGGCGCGCGCCCGGCGGCAGCGTCCTGGCAGTCGAATTGCAGACTGCCGGACGCGGACGGATGGGACGAAGCTGGCATTCCGGTTTGGGTAACGCGCTGACTTTTTCCCTGTTGTGGCGTTTTGATTGCGGGTTGAACGCCTTGTCCGGATTAAGTCTGGCGGTGGGTGTGGCACTAACGCGCGCGCTGAAAAAACTGGGTGCGCAGGGTGTGCAGTTAAAGTGGCCGAATGACATATTGACCGGGCCGCTTCGACAGGCTCAGGACAGGCATGGAAAATTGGGCGGCGTGCTCATCGAAGCGCAAGGCGATATGCTCGGGCCGAGCGCGGCGGTGATCGGCATTGGCCTGAATTGCGCCCTGCCGGACAATCTGGCTCAGCAGATCGATCAACCCGCCAGCGCGCTGGATGAAGTATGTGCGGTGATGCCTACGCGCAATCAATTGCTGGCCGTCTTGTTGCAGGAGTTGGCAGTTGTGTTGCAACAGTTTGCGCAACACGGTTTCGCCGCATTGCGCGACGAGTGGGAGCAATGCCACATCCACCAGAACAAGCCGATCAGGCTGCAAATTCCGGATGGATCGACGCTGAGCGGGATCGCGCGCGGAGTCAGCGGTAGCGGGGAGTTATGCCTGGAAACCGCGCAGGGTATGCGGCGCTTCAATTCCGGAGAAGTCGGGGTGCGGTTGCGAGACGGTGGTGCGGAGCACTCGGGTGCGGGAGCAACCGCATTGCATCCCGCAATCTGGCCTATCGGCTAACGTGTCGGGGGTGCGGCGATGAAGTTGCTGATCGATGCAGGAAACACACGCATCAAGTGGGCGCTGGTAAATGGGGATGATTGGTTGCGCAGCGGCGTTTTGCCTGTCGAGCAAGCGGGCGAGTTGCCGCAACAATTTTCCGACCGCTTCGACAGGCTCAGGACAGGCATGCACGATATACAACAAATCTGGGTGAGCAATGTCGCCGGGGAAGAGATCGCGCAGCACATTCGCAATATCAGGGTCGGCCAGCCTGGCCAGCCCCATTTTGCCGTTGCCCATTTTATCGTTGCAAAGGAGGCGCAATGCAGCGTGCGCAATGGTTATTCCAATGCAGGCCAGCTTGGCAGCGACCGCTGGGCGGCCTTGATCGCGGCGTGGCATCTGGCGCGCAGGGGATGCCTGGTGGTGAACTGCGGCACGGCGACCACGATAGACACGCTCTCCGCACAGGGCGAGTTTACAGGCGGACTGATCGTACCCGGAATTGAATTGATGCAGCGCAGTTTGATTGCCGAAACAGGGCAATTAAAATCAGGGCAAGGAAGATACCTGCCATTCCCGCAGAATACCGCCGACGCACTGTACAGCGGCGCGATTCAAGCCAGTTGCGGCGCGATACAACGCCAACATGCGTTGCTGGGCGATGACAGCGCGCCGATAGTGTTGAGCGGCGGGGCGGCGGGGTTATTGCAGGCGCAACTTGGGATGCCGCTGCGCGTGGTGGATAATCTGGTTCTGCAGGGTCTGTTAATAATTGCGCAGGAAGCGGAAGAGTGATGAGAAAAGTATTCTGGATTTTATTGCTGGCGAATGCGGCCTTATTCGCGGTGATGCAGCGGGGATGGATCGGGTGGGGCGAGCAGGCGCCACCAGCGCAGCCTGCTTTGCATGAGGATCTGATCCGCTTGCTGGACGCGCCGCAAAGCGCGCCGGTCGCGGCATTACCCGCATCTGTTCCGGTCGCGGCCTCGCTGGCTGTCCCTTCTATAGCGGCGGTATCTTCTCCGGTGGCAGCCAAACCGAATGCGCTGGCCTGCCTGGAGTGGGGCGATTTCACAGGCGCGGATTTGACCCGTGCTATGGCGGCGTTGTCCGCCATGCAACTCGGGGATAAATTAAGCCAGCATCAGCTTGAGCGCGACACTGGCTATTGGGTGTATATCCCACCGCTTAAGAACAAGGCTGCGGTCGACCGAAAAATTGGTGAGCTTAAAGCGCGGGGTATCACGGAATACTTCGTTGTGCAGAATGCAGGTCAATCGCGGAATGCCATTTCACTGGGCGTGTTCAAAACGCAGGAGGCGGCACAGAATTTTCTCGATGATCTGAGCAAGAAAGCCGTGCGCACCGCACTGGTCGGCCAGCGCGCCAGCAAATTCAAAGTCACCCTGTTCAGGTTGAGCGGAGTCGGCATCCTGACCGAGGTCAAATTGACCGCATTGCAAAAAGATTTTGCCGGAAGTGAACTGAAGCGTGTTCCCTGCGCATTGACAAGGTAGGGTGAAATCCGGAGAATGCCGCGCTCTTCTTCGGTGATATAGCTCAGGTGGTTAGAGCGCAGCACTCATAACGCTGAGGTCGGTGGTTCAAATCCACCTATCACCACCAA
>JANONV010000190.1:0-4491 GCA_031421015.1 Gallionella sp.
GTAGACCCTGCGGGCTATAACGGAACACATACAATTGTGTCTGTCCCTTCGACTACAACATTTACCGTAGCAATCACCCCCGATCCAGGCCCTTATAATAATTTCGTAGTAGGTACAATTGCCGAAGGCAGTGTCTCGACCTACAGCATCACACTCCCATCCTGCGCAATCGCCGAGATAGATGCTAACGCCGCTGGGTCAGCACCGATCTCCATCAACGTAGATCCGTCCGGCAAGTTCGTCTATGTGGCGAATTTCACTTCCATTAGTGCTCCCGGTAGTGTCTCGGTCTATAGCATCGATGTTGTTGGGGCGCTGACCCTGATTGATACGGAGCCGACGGGTTTTGGCCCAACTTCCGTCACGACCACCCAGTAATGCCTCCGCTGCACAAGCACGACACCAGACCCCGGCAACGGGGTCCTGTTGTTTGTATGCGCATCCATGGCTGAATGCATGGTCTGCGTACGCGCTCCTCGCGCCGGTCGCCGCTTTCTTGCCGTTTATCCGGCTTGCCGCCCCACCGGTCAGTTGGCGGTGGAAATATTTGACGCAACGCCATACTATTCGCATCAACTCAAATCAAGGGGCGCGCAATGAAATACACGAAGGGTTTCACTCTCATCGAATTGATGATCGTAGTGGCGTTGATCGGGATACTTTCCGCGATTGCCGTCCCGCAATATTCGCAGTATGTGATACGCGGCAACCGGGCTGCGGCTCAGGCCTTTATGATGGATGTGGCAAACCGCGAGAAGCAGTATTTGCTGGACGCCCGCTCATATACGAATAGCTTGTCCGTCTTGGCGATTACACTCCCGGCGGACGTTTCAAAAAACTATAGTGTGGCGATTGACGCGCCGACCGGTGGCGCCATTCCTTCTTTTACTATCACGGCGACTCCTGTTCCGGGCACCAAGCAAGCAACTGACGGGACGCTGACCCTCGATGATTCGGGCGCCAAGACCCATGGCGCAGCCACCACCTGGTAGCCCGGCAAAATGAAGCCCTCTTTTACATCCGTTTCCGGTACATCCGTTTCCGGTACATCTGATTCCGGCACATCCGTTTCCGGCTTTACCCTAATCGAGATGTTGGTGGTTGTGGCTATCGTCGCCATACTGGCTTCGATAGCTGTGCCCAGCTTTAAATCTCTGATGCAGAGCCAGCGGGTGAAAAATGCCGGCTTCGAATTATTCGCCACACTGAGTGTGGCCAGAAGCGAGGCGATCAAGCGAAACGCTACTGTCACGGTCGCGCCCGTTTCCGCCGGAAGTTGGCAGGCTGGCTGGGGTATTGCCGCAAGCGGAGCGCCCGCCATCAAGACGCAGGGTAGCGTCAAAGGGGTGGTGATTACCCTTGCGCCGGCCAGCGTGGCTTACGCCAGGAACGGAAGAATAACGGGCGCGTCGCCGTCCTTTCAAATTGACGTTTCGGCAACGGCAACCGCGAATGTCCGCTGCATCAAGATCGAATTAAGCGGGATGCCGCGCACGCTCAAGGGAGCATGCACATGACGGCCCGTCCGAATAAAGGCTTCAGCATGATCGAGGTGCTGGTGACCATCGTGATCCTGCTGATCGGATTATTGGGCCTGGCCGGACTGCAAGCGCGCGCGCTCACGTCGCAGATGGAATCCTATCAGCGCTCGCAGGCCCTGGTCTTGGTGAAAGACATGGCGGACCGGATCAATGCCAATCGCAAAAATGTCGCTTCATACATCACTACCGCTCCGCGCGGAACGGGCTTTAACGGTTATGCCGGGCTGGCTTGCGCCAGCCTTACCGGCAGCGGCCCCGATCTGTGTGAGTGGCACAACGCGCTGTTGGGCGCCGCCGAAAAACAAGGCGGGGCAAATATCGGCGCAATGATAGGCGCGCGCGGCTGCATATATCAGATCGCGGCGCCGTCAACCGGCGTGGCCGGCGAATATGTAGTCGTGGTGGCATGGCAAGGACTGAACATCACCGCCGCACCCATTTCCACTACAGCCGCCTCTCCGGGGCAGTGCGGATTGGGTGAATACAAAGACCGGGGCGGCGCCGTCAAAGACACCTTGCACCGCGTGATCTCATTACCCATCAACATGGCGACCCTGTTATGAAACCCTCCATTGACCAAAGCGCAAACATCCCTGTGCCGGGCGCGGCCAAAGGAAATACGGCTTTCCAGCGCGGCCTGTCGCTGATCGAGCTGATGATTTCCATTACCCTGGGATTGATCATTCTGGCCTCCTTGTCCACGCTGTTCGTCAATCAGAGCAGGACCAGGGTTGAGCTGGACAAGTCCAGTCGCATGATAGATAACGGGCGCTACGCGATGGAGTTGCTCTCCAACGACCTGAGGCTGGCGGGGTATTTGGGAGAACATGTCCCTCTGCTCAGCACCTGCTCGAGCGCGCCAGTGGGCATCGGTGGCTACAACGCCGGAACATCAGCCAAACCATCGCCGCCTGCCGGTCTTACCGCAGCCCAGCTCAGCGTAGGCAGCGACATACTGGTAATACGCCGGGCCAGCACCGGAACACCCACCGTGCAGACAGCCGCAGTGGACGGTGTGCAGTATCTTCAGGTTTCGCTTTGCCAATATGACACGCGCAGTATTATCGTCAGCACAACTAAAGCAGCCTTCACGCTGCGGCAGAGAACCTGCACGCAAGCCGGCACCACTCCGTATGCCGATGTGCGCCGTCTGCTGGAGCACGTTTATTTTATATCGCCCTATAACACAGCGGGCGATGGCATCCCCACACTCAAGCGGCTGGAAACCGGCAATCCCGATCCCGTCCCGTTGGTAGAGGGGGTCGAATATATGCAGATAGAATACGGCATTGATGGCAACTCCAGCTTTACCTTGCAAGCGACGACGACTGCGGGCAGCCTCGACCTGACCGAACTATCAGCCGATCCCTTTACGGAAAAAATACAGCCGGGTATGGGCGTATATAGCGCAACCAAAATACCTGCCGGATATACCGTTGGTTCCGTTACCCCGGCAAACCCCCCTTTAACTGCCGTTGGCAATCATTTGTTGCCAACTTCTCCGGCAACCGTTACCGATGGAAAAATCACCACCGTTAAAGCAACCGGTTCGGGCGCGATTGTGGCTGGCACTAGCGTATCTTTGACCATACCCTATTTGACCGGGACGATCGCTTCGGGCGTGCCCAATGTGACCAACCTGTCAGCCGACCCGACGCTGGCGACTGCACCCGATAAGACACGTGCGGCAAGGGTGGGATATGAAATCTGCGCGAGCGGCGTGCCTGCCGCCACTACCATTGCGGATTTAACCCCGACGACCATCACCCTGACCAATAATGCCACCGCAAATGGCGTGGTGACCTTGAATATCCCTGCAATAGCGATCAGCCCGATAATGGTGGCCGGCGATGGAGTTGCGGACAGCTACACTGCCACGCCAACGGACGCGGAATGGCCGAACGTCGTGTCGGTAAAGTTGAGCCTGGTGGCGAGGAACGCCGAACCCACCAAGGGCTATACGGATACAAAAACCTATGCTCTCGGGAAAGACGCTCTCGGGAATGTCCAAACGGTCGGGCCGTTGGGTGATAACTACAAGCGCCATGCCTATACACAGTTTATTCGTATGGTTAACACGGCCGGACGGAGGGAACTGCCATGACATTCCCTGCGACAAAGCCTGTCCTGAGCGTAGCCGAAGGGCTCAGGACAGGAATCAACCCAAATAATCCATTGGCCTGCAGGAGTTCGATTTGTCGAGCGATTGTTGTCAACGATCGCGCAACACCCAAAGGGCGCAACAACCTCTTCGAGGTAAATTGCGCACCTGCACGGGTTCTTGGCTCTAACAAATTATCCGGAATCAAGCAACAGCGCGGCAGCACTTTGCTGGTGGCGCTGGTCATGCTGGTGCTGCTGACCCTGATTGCGGTGTCGGCCATCAACAGCACCACGTCCAGCATAGAGATAGTGGGCAATGCCCAATTCCGTGAAGAAGCGATCGCGGCTGCGGAGCTCGCGGTAGAAAAGGTGATCAGCACCGGCAACTTCAAGACCACCGCGCCCGCACCGCAATATATTGACATCAATCAGGATGGGACTACGGATTACACCGTCACATTCGCGCCCGCGCCTAGCTGCGTTTCGGTTAAACCGGTTGTTATTGGCGATTTTGGCGTCCCAGGTATTTGCGCCAGCTCCATCGGCGCGGTCTGTTTTTGGACCGTATGGGACATCAGGGCGGTGGTCAACGACGTCAAAACCGGCGCCAGCGTGGTACTGCATCATGGGGTAAAAACGATTGCCGGTTTGAATGCGGCGGTTGCGTCGTGCGGTTTATAATGTTTGATTGGAGTCTGTCATGAACATTTTCAGAAAAATTTCACAGATTATTTTGTACCTGGCCATCGCGTTGTCAATTCCGCCGGGGCACGCGGAAGACATTGATATTTACGCCAGGCCGCCGGTGACGACACCCGACCCCAACCTGAACCCGAATGTTCTGATC
>JANONV010000191.1:0-2472 GCA_031421015.1 Gallionella sp.
ATAGACCCGTGGTTTCTGGTGCAGATCGAAGACCTGCTCAAGCGCGAAGCCGTGCTGGCTGGCCGTGCGCTGGGTAGCTTGAATGCGGATGAAATGCGCCAGCTGAAGCGGCGCGGCTTCGCCGATGCGCGGCTGGCGAAACTGCTGGGCAGCGATGCCGCAGCCGTGCGCGCGCACCGTCATGCGCTGGGTGTACGCCCGGTGTTCAAGCGCGTGGATACCTGCGCCGCCGAATTTGCTACGAATACTGCTTACATGTATTCGACCTACGAAGAAGAGTGCGAATCGCAACCGACCACCAACAACAAGATCATGGTGCTGGGCGGCGGGCCGAATCGCATTGGCCAAGGCATCGAGTTCGATTATTGCTGCGTACACGCCGCGCTGGCGATGCGCGAGGACGGCTACGAGACCATCATGGTCAACTGCAATCCGGAAACTGTCTCTACCGACTACGATACGTCGGATCGGCTCTATTTCGAGCCGCTGACGCTGGAAGACGTGCTGGAAGTGGTGGCGGTGGAAAAACCCATCGGCGTGATCGTGCAGTACGGCGGCCAGACCCCGCTCAGTTTGGCGCACGGACTGAAAAAAAACGGCGTGATTATCATCGGCACCACGCCGGACATGATCGACTGCGCCGAAGATCGCGCGCGCTTCCAGCAAATGCTGCGCCAACTGGATTTGAAACAGCCGCCCAATCGTATTGCGCGCACGGTGGAAGAAGGCATCGCGGGCGCGGCAGAAATCGGTTATCCGCTGGTGGTGAGGCCAAGCAACGTGCTGGGCGGACGAGCGATGGAAATCATCCATGCGCAGCCGGATCTGGAACGCTACCTGCGCGACGCGCAGGAAATGTCCAGAGTCTATCCCGAGCGCATGCCGATTTTGCTGGATCGCTTTTTGAACGACGCGATCGAAGTGGACGTGGATGCGGTGTCGGACGGCAAGGATGTGCTCATCGGCGGCATCATGGAACACATTGAGGAGGCCGGCGTTCATTCCGGCGACTCGGCGTGTTCGCTGCCGCCGTTCAGCTTGTCGCAGGCATTGCAGGACGAACTGCGCCGTCAGACCGTGGCGATGGCCAGGGCGCTCGATGTGGTCGGATTGATGAACGTGCAGTTCGCGATCCAAAATAACGCGACGGGGAGCGGCACGGTGTATGTGCTGGAGGTGAACCCGCGCGCTTCGCGCACCGTGCCTTTCGTCTCCAAGGCGACCGGCGTGCCGCTGGCAAAAATCGCGGCGCGCTGCATGGCCGGGCAGACACTGGCGCAGCAGGGCGTTACCAAAGAAGTGATCCCGCCGTATTACTCGGTGAAAGAAGCGGTGTTCCCGTTCATCAAATTCCCCGGCGTGGACACGATACTCGGGCCGGAAATGAAATCCACCGGCGAAGTGATGGGCATGGGCGACACCTTCGCCGAAGCGTTCGTGAAATCGCAACTGGCCGCCAGTGTGAAGTTGCCGAAAGAGGGTAGAGTATTCATCAGCGTGCGCGAGGCGGACAAGCCGGGTGCGGCGGAGATCGCCCGCTCGCTGGTGCAGCTTGGGTTTACCTTGCTGGCGACGCGCGGCACGGCGGCGGTGATCGCTGCGGCGGGCGTCGCCGTGACGGTGGTGAACAAGGTTGCGGAAGGCCGCCCGCACATCGTGGACATGATCAAGAATGGCGAGGTCAATCTCATCGTCAATACCGTTGACAGCAATCCTTCCGTGATGCGCGATTCCTATTCCATCCGCCATGCCGCATTGCAGGGGCGCGTCACGTATTACACTACTCTGGCAGGGGCGCGTGCTGCCTGTGTCGGGATGCAACATCTGATCGGGTTGCGTGTTTATGATTTACAGGGGCAGCACAAACGGCTAGCCGCCAGTCGGTAGGGTGGGTTACGCCCACCATGTCGGGCGTAGCCCGACCTACCGGCAACTACGCCAGCCGACTAATAACTAACGACTAAGAAAGTTTCAGCATGAGCAAAATTCCATTGACCTTGATCGGCGCCGAGCTGTTGCGCCAGGAGTTGCACAACCTCAAGACGGTAGAGCGTCCGAAGGTGATTAACGCCATCTCTGAAGCGCGCGCGCAAGGCGACTTGTCGGAAAACGCCGAATACGAAGCCGCCAAGGAAAAACAATCATTCGTCGAAGGGCGTATCATCGAGTTGGAATTCAAATTGGGCAGCGCGCAGGTCATCGATCCCAAGACGCTCAATGCAGATGGTCGTTGTGTGTTTGGCTCGACCGTGATACTGGAAGACGTGAACAACGGCGACGTGGTCACCTATCAGATCGTCGGCGACGACGAGGCGAACATCCGGCATCGCAAGATTTCCATCAGCTCGCCGATCGCGCGCGCATTGATCGGCAAATACAGCGGCGATATCGCCGAGGTGCAGGCGCCGGGCGGGGTGAGGGAGTATGAAGTGGTGGAGGTGCAGTATATTTAACCCAACCCCAAACCCCTCC
>JANONV010000192.1:0-5214 GCA_031421015.1 Gallionella sp.
CCTCCCGGCCTCCCCAACCCCTCCCAGCCTCCCCTTGTCAAGGGAGGAGCGGGGGAGGAGGCGAGGCACTCTCCGCTGACAAGGGGAGAGGGCTGGGGAGAGGGTGATGGAATTACACGGCGCTGCATCGAATTGCTCGATCAGGTCGGCATCTCAGACGCGGCGCGGCGTATGACGGAATATCCGTTCCAGCTTTCCGGCGGCATGAAGCAGCGCGTGATGATCGCGATGGCGCTGGCCGGACAGCCCAGGTTGCTGGTCGCCGATGAGCCGACCACCGCGCTGGATGTGACGATACAGGCGCAGGTGTTGCAACTGTTGCGCGACACGCAGGCCGCCAGCGGCATGTCGCTGTTGCTGATCACCCACGACCTCGGCGTGGTGGCGGAAATGGCGCATCAGGTTGGCGTGATGTATGCGGGGCAGATCGTTGAACAAGCCAGCCGCGCACAATTGTTCGCCCGGCCGTTGCATCCCTACACGCAAAAACTGTTCGCCGCTTTGCCCGCTGCGACACGGCGCACTCAGCCGCTGGCCGCCATTCCCGGCGGCGTGCCGCCGCTGGGCAGCATCACGCAGGGCTGCCGTTTTGCGCCGCGCTGCGACAAGGCCTGGTCGCTGTGCAGCGAGAAAACGCCGGATTGGACGGTGTTGGAAGATGGGCAGGGGGTGAGGTGTCATCTTTACGGCAGGACTGAGGAACGAGGACTGAGGACGGAGACACCCTCTCCCCTGGCCGGCTGCGCCCCCCTCGCTACGCTCTCCCCGCCAGCGGGAGAAGGGAACTCAGTCCTCAGTCCTCGGCACTCAGTCCTGTTGCAAGTCTCCGGCTTGCAAGTTCATTTCCCCATCCGCAAAGGCATTTTGCAACGCATAGTCGGGCAGGTTAAAGCGGTGGACGGGGTATCGCTGGAAATACCGCAGGGGCACACGCTGGCGCTGGTGGGCGAATCCGGCTGCGGCAAGACCACGTTGGGCAAGGCCTTGCTGCAATTGATATCGCCCACTGCAGGCAGTGTGAAATTTGACGGAAGGGAAATGGTTGGTCTTGGCGCGGGCGCATTGCGTTTGCATCGCGCCTCGATGCAGATGGTGTTCCAGGACCCTTACGCTTCGCTGAATCCGAAAATGCGCGTCGCGGAAATCATCGAGGAGGGTATGACCGCGCTGCGAACGCCCTCACTTGCAGTGCGCGTTCCGGCAGGCAGGCCGGAACCGCTCGACGGGCGCAGAGCATGCTCTGCGAATTCCCCGTCACGCCCCCAGCCCTCTCCCATGGGGAGAGGGAGCCAGTTCGGTAGCAGTGAGGCGCGCCAAGCGCACATTGACACTTTGCTCGACCAGGTCGGCCTGGCGCGCAGCACCAAGTGGCGTTATCCGCACGAGTTTTCCGGCGGGCAGCGGCAGCGCATCGCCATCGCGCGCGCGCTTGCGGTGTCGCCGCAACTGCTGATCTGCGACGAGCCGACCAGCGCGCTGGATGTGTCGGTGCAGGCGCAGATTTTGAACTTGTTGAAATCGCTGCAACAGGAACTGAACTTGAGTTATTTGTTCATCAGCCACAATCTCGCGGTGGTGGAATATCTCGCGCATGAAGTGTGCGTGATGTATCTGGGGCGCATCGTCGAGCGCGGCACGGCGGAGGAGGTGTTGCGTGCGCCGAAACATCCTTACACACAGGCGCTGTTGTCTGCTGTGCTGCGCATAGACGGGAAAGGCCGGGAAAGGATCAGGCTGGAGGGTGACTTGCCTTCAGCGGCCAATCCGCCGCAGGGATGTCATTTTGCGCCGCGCTGTTCGCACGCCACCGAACAATGCCGCGCCGCTTATCCACCGACTACAATTCTTTCGGCAACGCACAGCGTGCATTGCTATTTGTATCAAGAGAACGCCATGTAGGGGCGCGATTTACCTCGAAGAGGTTGTTGTGCCGTGTGGGCATCGCGCCCTGGTTTGTTCATGCACCAGAACAAGGGCGCGATGAATCGCGCCCCTACAATACAATCGAATTAGATCCCCTGCGGCGCGCTGTTATTGATTGCGCTATTTTGGGCTACTTTTGGCGAACGAGTGACGGGCTTTCTGTTGAGTCCGGAAGCTCTTCGGACTCCGATTTGCGCGACCGCGATGGTCTGGCCGATCCTGATTATTTTCAACGGGCCGTTCCATTGTCTCAGCTTGGCAACGCTGACATGATAACGTTGCGCTATGCCGGACAGCGTTTCGCCCCTGCGCACAATGTGCCTGACAGAACGGGAGCGATCATTGGCGGCAAGATTCATGTTGAAGACTTCAAACCCGCTTTCGGTCTGTTCGCCGTTGAGCGGCACCAGCAGGGTTTGCCCGGTGCTGATATTGCCGCGTGCGGAGATGCTATTCACGGATTTGAGATTTTCCACCGACAGGCCGAAACGTGGCGCTAATTTGTCGAGACGTTCGCCTTTTTTGGGTTGGTATGATTGCCAGCTGACCAGTGCTTTGTCATAGCTCGCCAGGTTGGCGCGGAACGTCTCCATTTTATCCACCGGCAGCAAAATAAAATCGCTGCTTCCCTGCAACATCACCGGGCGATTGTGTCCGGGATTGAGCGCGTTGAATTCTTCCAACGAGATGCCGGCCAGTTGCGCGGCCAGTTTTACGTCTAGGTGCTGGGTGGTGACAACAGCGGAAAAGTAGGGTTCGCTTGGGATATCCGGCAATACCAGCGCAAAGTCGGCGGGGTTGGCGATGATATTTTTGATGGCCATCAGTTTCGGCACGTAGTTGCGTGTTTCATTCGGCAATTTCAGGCTCGCGTAGTTGACCGGCAAGCCGAGTCTGCGGTTGCGCGCCTGCGCACGTTTCACCGCGCCTTCGCCGCAGTTGTATGCGGCCAAAGCCAGTTCCCAGTCACCGAACATGCCGTGCAGTTTTTGCAGGTAGTCGAGGGCGCCGTTGGTCGCGCCGATGATGTCGCGACGACCGTCATACCACCAGTTTTGCTCCATGCCGAATATTTTGCCGGTGGACGGGATGAATTGCCAGATACCGGAAGCGTGGCTGGTTGAGTATGCGCCCGGATGGAAAGCGCTTTCGATCATCGGCAGCAGCGCGATCTCGCTGGGCATGCCGCGTCGTTCCACTTCGCCCACGATGTAATAGAGGTAGCGGCGTGAGCGGTCAGTCATGCGCTCGACGTAATCGGGACGGCTGGCATACCATTGCTCATGCCTGGCGACCAGCTTGCTATCCAGTTGGCGCATCGCGAAACCGTTGCGTATGCGTGTCCACAAGTGATGCGCCGCCAGTTCGGATTCCGGGATGAGCTCGATTCTGACGTCGCGTGCCGATGGAAGCCATTCCGGCGCAGGCTCGGTCGTCGAAGGGCTGTCGAGTGCGAGCGTTTCCGCCGCGTAAGCGAATGCCGGCAAGGTGGCTGCGCCGATAGCGAGCAGTGCAGAAAGAATCGGTCGAATCAATGGCACGGGCGCACCTCCAGTTAGGTCAAAACCGGTGTGATGGTAGCTGAGGTGCCGCGACCGGGTCAATCTGAATAGTCTGGCGTGTTGCAGATAAACCACAGCCAGCAGCAATGCCTGCCTTTCGCAGGCTTCTATACTGATGGCATTTTTGAGTTGTTCGAGCGCGGTAGGGTGGATAAAGTGCGAAGCGCGTATCCACCATGCGGAACGGTGGATACGGCACGATGTGCCTTTATCCACCCTACGAATTCCGCCGGTTGAAAATCAGCGCACTGGATTTTTCAACTGTTCCAGGATTGCCGGATTCTCCAGTGTCGAAACATCCTGCGTGATTTCCTCGCCATTGGCGATGGCGCGCAGCAAGCGGCGCATGATTTTTCCGGAACGCGTCTTGGGCAGGTTGTCGCCGAAACGGATTTCTTCGGGTTTGGCGATCGGGCCGATCTCCTTGCTTACCCAGTTGCGCAGGGTCTCGGCGATCTCTTTTGCCTTGGCGGCATCGCCCGGACGTGTACCCTTCAGCACCACGAAGGCGACGATGGATTCGCCCTTGATGTCGTGCGGGCGACCGACCACGGCGGCTTCCGCGACCAGCGGGCTGGCGGCCAGCGCCGATTCGATCTCCATCGTTCCCAGGCGGTGGCCGGAGACTTTCAGCACATCGTCGTTGCGTCCCATGATCCAGATGTAGCCGTCTTCGTCGCGGTGGGCGGAATCGCCGGCAAGGTAGTAGCCGCGCATCTCTTCGGGGAAGTAGTTTTTCTTGTAGCGTTCCGGGTCGCCCCAGATGGTGCGGATCTGCGATGGAAAAGGTTTGGTGATGACCAGCGATCCGCCTTGTTGATTGGGGACTTCAAGTCCAGTCTCATCCACCACAGCAACCTGAATGCCCGGGATGGGCAGGGTGCAGGAGCCAGGTTTGGTCGGCACCGCGCCGGGCAGCGGCGCGATCATGTGGCAACCGGTCTCGGTCTGCCACCAGGTGTCCACAATCGGGCAGCGCGACTGGCCGACCACGGTGTAGTACCACATCCACGCCTCCGGGTTGATCGGTTCGCCGACCGTGCCGAGCAGGCGCAACGAGGAAAGATCATATTGTTTGGGCAAGTCGCCGCCGAGTTTAATCAGCGAACGTATCGCGGTCGGCGCGGTGTAAAAAGTGGTGACTTTGTGATCCCGGATCATTTTCCAGAACCGTCCGGCATCGGGATAAGTCGGAATCCCTTCGTACAACACTTGCGTAGCGCCCACCGCCAGCGGGCCGTAGGCGACATAGCTGTGGCCGGTGATCCAGCCCACGTCGGCGGTACACCAGAAAATGTCGCTGGCCTTGTAGTCGAACACCCATTGCATGGTCAGCATCGCGCCGAGCAGATAGCCGCCGCTGGAATGCTGCACGCCCTTGGGTTTTCCAGTGGAGCCGGAGGTATAGAGGATGAACAGCGGATGTTCCGAGCCGACCCATTCCGGCTCGCAGGTGCTGGCTTGCTTGGCGACCAGATCGTGCCACCATACATCGCGAGGCGCGTTGAATTTTATCTCGCTGTCAGCGCGGCGATAAACGATGACGTTTTTTACCACTTCGCAGCCGGGTAGCGCGAGCGCCTCATCCACGATGGGTTTCAGCGGCATCACCTTGCCGCCGCGCAGTTGCGCATCGGCGGTGATCACAGCGCACGCCTTTGCATCGGTGATGCGCTCGTGCAGGCTCTTGGCGGAGAAGCCGCCGAACACCACCGAGTGGATCGCGCCG
>JANONV010000193.1:0-6666 GCA_031421015.1 Gallionella sp.
GACAGGCGGTCGTCGTCGAGGTCGCGCTGGCCGTGCGTGGTGGCGTTGAAATCCACGCGGTCAATAATCCCCTTGAGCAGCGGGTTGCCATCGGCGATGGCGCGCATGTGGGTGGTGATGGTTACACCGATCTTGCTTGAGAGCGTGCGGATCACCGACCACACTGGATCGTCGGCCTGCTTGGGTTGCAGAGGCAGGTAGAAGCGCACCAGCTTCTTGTCGCGCTTGACCAGCTTGAACGCTTTTTCGCGTGAGCCGACACTCTTGTCGTCGGCGATGCGGTTCAGCTCGTCGTCAAAAACATCGCACAGACGTTTGGTGAAAATGAGCGGAAGGATGAAATCCTTGTACTTCGCGGCATCCTTCGCGCCGCGTATGGAACAAGCGGCGTCCCATATCCAGGATTCGAGGGATTTGTTGCTGTCTGGCTGCGCCATGCACTGTCCTTAAAGATTTATTGCTGTTTAATCAAACCGTCAACAGTGGCGAATGCTAGCAGATTTCTGGAGTTGCTGACTTCGAGCTTTCCGTGCGCCTGCGACCGCCTTGATGGACGATTTGGTTAGCCAGGGTGTCACCGTTTCTCGGCTACGAATTAACATGGTCGAATGGCTAAAACATGTCGAAAATACCTGTCGGCAATGTCGGTAAGCAGACCCTCGTAGTTAATCGAATCGAAAAATCTGCCACCGTCCGCTATGGCCGAGTAGCAGACCATCGCCACAAAATTCTTCAACTTCCGCTTATGGCACATAGCGGTCATTATGTTCACCAATGGTCATATTCCCAGTGGCATTCGTATCCCAATCACAGTTACTCTATAAGTGTGGCGCGAACGCTTGCCCGTTTGCTGACCCGCGCGAACCATGCGGCTAGGTTAGGGTGAGCCGCGCGCCAGTCGCGCTCGGGTTGGCGCAAGTCCAGATAGATCAGGGCGCTTACCAGAGCCAGATCGGCCAGCGTGATGGACGCGGCGTTGCCTTGTTCGTGGTGGCACCATTCGCGTTGGCCCAGTTGCTCGGCCACATGGGCCAGCGCTCGCGTGATGGCATTGTTGTGCAGGGTGATGGTGTTGGCTTCCTGCTTTTCTGCCGGGCGGATGCTTTCGGTGCGCACCGCGACAGCAGAATCCATGATGCCATCCGCCAGCGCTTCCCAGCATTTGACACGCATTCGTTCCAGCGCGTTGGTGCGGGGAATAAGTATCGGCGTGTCATTCAAGGTGTCGGCGTATTCGGCGATCACCGGCGAGTCGTACACGCAGGTCTCGTCATCGAGTATCAGCGCCGGGATGCGCCCCAGCGGATTGACGCGCGCCACCTGGCTGCCCGGCTCGCGGGGCGCGTCGATGAGGTATTCGTGGGAGATGTTTTTTTCCAATAGGACAAGGCGGGCCTTGCGCACGTAGGGGCTGGTGTTGGTGCCGAGTAGTTTCATAAAAACCTCCAAATATGCCAGTTCTATTTTAAAGTTTAAAGCGGCAAAAATCTTGTAGGGTGCGTTTACGCAGCATTATCGTTGGTGCGCAAACGCACCCTACGGCGTTGCGTCTGACCATACGCATGTCAATTGTCAGTATACTTGAGCCGCTGCTCGTGCCGGGGGAACGGGGCGCGATCATTTCGCAACAAAGCGTACCAGGAGAGAACCATGAATGATTTCAAAGCTACCACGCAAGCCTACTTCAAGGGATTGAAAGCCCTCGTCATCAAACTGATCGTAAAGCCGGACGACTTCTTCCGGTCCATGCCCAAGGACGGCGGATATCTTGAGCCGCTGTCCTTTGTCGTCCTGGCCACATTGCTCGGCGTGCTGTTGAACGCTGTCGAAATGTTGGTGACCCGTGGTGTAGGCTTAAGTATGGTGGCCATCTGGCTGCTCACCGTGCCGCTCATAATGGTCATCTTGAGTTTCTTCTTTTCCGGAATCTGCTACGCGGCCTGGTCGTTCATGGGCTCCAAGGAAAATTTTGAGACCAGCTATCGTTGTGTGGCATATATGCAGATATTGTTCCCGATCATGATCCTGCTCAGCATCGTGCCCTATTTGGCATTGCTTGGCATTGCCTGGTGGCTCTACCTGATGGTGATCGCGACCAGGGAGGCGCACAAAGTATCGGTCAAGCCTGCTTTGCTGGTATTTGGCATCATCGCGGCCTTGTCCGGTCTGATCTACTACAACTCGGTATCCTCGGCCATCAAATCCAAAGAACACCTGGAGGAATTCACCAAGGAGCTGAAGAAAATGCCCGGCACGAGCGACATGGGAAACTCCGGGAGCCGATAAGAGCCATGAAAGAGAAGGTAAGCACAGATTCGATCTGGTTTGCCGAGCCATGAATATTTCCGGAATTTAAAGGGGGCAGGCTCTGCGGCCTCCCCTCAAAATCCCGCTGTATTTCAACAAACTAGAGCGTGCTGCCCGCCCCAAAATAGCGCATGCATGGCAGGTTTAGTGTCTCTTTCGTGGCGACCAAACTGCGCAGGAGGCTCTGCCATGCATGCACTGACCATCTTATTCCAATTCTATTCCAAAACGACAATAATTTTGTAGGGTGCGCTTGCGCACCCTACGTAAGCAATACACCCCACGATATTGCACTATTGATGGGGAAATGGAATTACACCGCATTCTTTCTGTTAGTTTCCCGGAAATCCACGCAAAGCGCTTGGCGAGTTTACTGGCTGCTGTCGGGGCTGTGGTAGCTGGAAGTCGTTTGACATGAAGCGATTTGGGGCGAGGTCTGTCCGGTTCAGTTGCCGACAAACACAACGTCAAGCGCATCGGCAGACTGCTCGGGAACGGCTTGCTGCACACTGAAGTGCCGTTTGGATTGGGATTCGCAGCCAATCGATCCACACCAGGAAACCGCCTCGACGTGTTGCTGCTGATCGGTGGCACCTTCATCCCTGCGTGTGCCTGTTGCGTTTGAGCACTGCAATTTTATTAATCGCTCTCATATTTCCAAGTTTTTTAGGAGGTGGGTATCAATTCAAATTACAATTCAAGTTATTCGCCGGACAGGAGTCAATATTTATGATCGCACCCATTCCATTACGAGATATTCCACAGACCAATATTTTTCGCAAAGGCGATGTCTTTGTGCTGTTCGGTGAGCTGTTCGGCCGCGGTTACGCCAACGGCTTGATCAACGAGGCGCGCAAGGCAGGCATGACTGTCATCGGCATTACCGTTGGCCGCCGCGACGAAAACAACGCCTTGCGCCCGCTGACCGATGAGGAGCTGGCCCTGGCCGAGTCCAATCTGGGCGGACGCATCATCAACGTGCCGCTGATGGCCGGTTTCGATCTGGATGCCCCGGCAGGCGAGCCGACCCCGACCGATCTGCTGGCCGACATGACGCTCAAGAGCTGGCAGGACGACAAACTCGACTGGAAACACATCGAAAAATGCCGCGAGGTGGGGGTAAAACGTTTCAAGGATTCTGTGGCAAAGGTGATGGACGAGCTTGATGGCATGATCGCAGACGGCAGCAACGTCTTTTTTGCGCATACCATGGCGGGCGGCATTCCCAAGGTGAAGGTGTTTCTCGCCATCGCGAGTCGCATCTACAAGGGGCGTGGTGACCGTTTCATGTCTTCGCGCGCCCTGTTCGACAGCGACCTCGGCAAACTGATTTTGATGAATTTCGACGCGGTCACCGCGAATACGTTTCAGTATCTCATCGACGGCAGCGCGGCGATCCGCGCACGGATGGAAAAAACCGGCGGTCAGGTGCGCTACACGGCCTACGGTTACCACGGCACCGAGATTCTCATTGATGGCCAATACCAATGGCAAACCTACACCAACTACTCTCAAGGCCCGGCCAAGATGCGCCTGGAACGCATTGCCGAAACAGCATGGGCTCAGGGCATCAAGGCCACGGTTTACAACTGTCCGGAGATCCGCACCAACTCTTCCGACATCTTCGTCGGTGTCGAACTCTCGCTGTTCGCGCTGCTCAAGGCATTGAGGCAGGAAAATGGCGGCGCTTGGGCAGAAGCCCAGTGGCAAACCTGTCGCGCGCTATTGCAGGAAGGCGCCTCGCTCGAAAACCTGGTGCAAAAAATCGATGACTACAATGCCAGCAGCGTGATGAAAGGGTTCCGCAATTTCGCAGCCTGGCCAATGGACAACTCGGCGGCGCTGGCAGAAATAATGATAGGCACATCGGAACAAATCACCCAGATGCACAAAGACCGTAAAGAACTGGTTACCGGCCTGTTGAGTTCTCTGGTGCTGGAGGGAACCGGGCCACTGATGTTCCATGAGACATCCAATCCTGCCGCGCCGGTACTTTGGTTGAATCACGACATCATCGCCAAACAGCTCAACCTGATGCACGGCTAAACGATTTTAGAGGTGCCCTTTAATTTTCATTGAAAGATGACTCTCGCAGAACGCATATCGCTATACCTGCTGCTCACCCGGTTGAACCGTCCTATTGGCATCCTGCTGTTGCTGTGGCCGACGCTGTGGGGCGTGTGGATCGCCGCTGCGGGATATCCGGCTTGGCACATCATCCTCATCTTCGTGCTGGGCACGGTGCTGATGCGGTCTGCCGGTTGTGTCATCAATGACTACGCGGATCGCGACTTCGATCGCCATGTGAAACGCACCCGGGAACGACCTGTCACCAGCGGACGCATCGCTCCCGGGGAGGCGTTGTGGCTTGCCGCCACACTCGTCTTACTCGCCTTCCTGCTGATATTGCCGCTGAATAATTTGACGCTGCTGCTCTCCATCCCGGCGGTATTTCTCGCCGCCAGCTACCCGTACACCAAACGTTTCCTTGCCATTCCGCAAGCCTATCTCGGCATTGCGTTCGGATTCGGCATTCCGATGGCGTTCGCCGCGCAACTGGGTTACGTGCCGCCGGTGGCGTGGCTGTTGCTCGTCGCCAATGTGTTCTGGGCAGTCGCTTACGACACCGAATACGCGATGGTGGACAGAGATGACGACATCCGTCTCGGCATCCATTCTTCGGCATTGTGGTTCGGGAAATACGATGTCGTTGCGGTAATGGCCTGCTACGCGATTGCGCTAGTCTTGCTTGCCACGGTTGGGCGGATGACAGGTTTGGGATGGGCGTATTACTTGGGACTGCTGATGGCTGGCGGCATCGCGTTGTATCACTACAACCTGATCAAACACCGCCAGCGCGAGGCGTGCTTTAAAGCGTTCCTGCATAACAACTGGTTCGGGGCGGTGGTGTTTGCGGGGATTACGGTGGATTATTTGTTGCGGTGAAAATTGTAGGGCGCAATAGCGACAGCGTATTGCGCCGCATGGATCAAGGGGCTTTCATCCGGCGAAATGCCCGTTGGTTATTGCGCCCTACGACTAATTCGTTGCTAGCTGTTTGACCATCTCGCTGCGCTGGCCAGCGTACTCGCCGGTGAGCACAAATCCGCGCATCTGGTTTTGCGCATCGAAAAATCCCAGCTTGACCCCTTGGCCTTCGGCCAGAGTTTTCCACTCACCTGCCGCATCGCGCGCAACCGGCAGCACCGCAACCGGATGGGCGGGCGTTTTGACCACCACCGGCATGGCGGGGAATTCCGCGCGAGCGTCTTCACCCGCCAGCACCCGCGCCCAAGCCCGCGCGGCATGCATGATGGGCAACACGTAAGGCAGCACGCGCCCTTCGATCTCGGCGCAATCGCCCAGCGCGTAAATATCCGCATCGCTGCTGCGCAATTGCGCAGCCACCGCGATGCCGCGATTCACCGCGAGTCCGGCGCCGCGCGCCAACTCGATGCGCGGGCGCAAGCCGACCGCAGATAGCACCAGATCAACTTGCAATGCCGATTCATCGGTTAAGGTCAGTGCATAACCGGACGAGGATTTATCCACCGCTTTTACCGCCACGCCGAATCGCCATGTCACGCCCAGCTTAGCCAATGGTTCAAGCAATTGCCTGCCGGCTTGCTCCGGCATCAGGCCGGAGAGCGGGTAGGCGGTCGGGTCTATCACAGTCACGGCATATCCGGCTGCCGCCAGGTCATTGGCGAACTCGCAGCCGATCAAGCCGCCGCCGATGATGGCGAGCCGTTTTGCTGAAGCCAGCGCGCCGCGGAATTTCGCATAGTCCGCAATATCGTTCACCGACAACACCGCATCAGCCGCATCGCCCTGCAACGGCAAGCGTATCGGGTCAGCGCCCAACGCCAGCACCAGGCGGGAATACTCGATCACGCCAGCCGATGTTTGCAACTGTTTGTGCTGGCGATCTATGCCCGTCACCTCGGTATGTTGCAGCAGCGTGATGTTCAATTGCCGGGCAATCTCCGCCGCCGTATTGACCAGCGCGGCCGCATCCTTGCCTTGAGCAAACGCATTCGAGAGCATGGGCTTGGAGTAGAAGTCGCCGCTGTCGCGCGACACCATGGTGATCGCCACCTCGCGATCCAGTTTGCGCAACTCGCGCACCAGCGTATAGCCCGCCAGGCCGCTGCCTAAAACAACAATAGGTTTCATGTCTTCCCTTAGTTTTTCAACAAACTGCCTTAATAAATGGTTAGCGGTTCACACCTCGACCATCTCAAAATCGGCCTTGGCTACACCGCAATCCGGACACGCCCAGTTATCAGGAATATCCGCCCACGCCGTACCAGGCTTGATGCCTTCACCCGGCAAACCAAGTGCTTCGTTATATACGAA
>JANONV010000194.1:0-4675 GCA_031421015.1 Gallionella sp.
GGCAGCGTTCGTGTGCAGGACAACGATATCAATCTGGGCAAAGGTGTGCCGCTGTTGCGCAACACGCGCGGTTTGCTGTCGTTCACCGAATCGGGTATGAAAGCCAGCGGCGTCATGGCAGAAATGCTGGGCGGACCGGTCAGCATTGATGTGCAAAGCGCCGGGGGCGGGGTGATGCATGCCAGCGTGCGGGGACGAAGCAACATGGATGTCCTGCGCGACAGCGACCCGCATCCGCTGTTGAACTATTTGCAGGGTAGCGCCGCGTGGGAGGCCGACGTCAACGTGGCAAAAAAATCCGCGCGGGTGGTTATCACTTCCGATTTGCAAGGACTTGGCTCGAGTCTCCCGCAACCCTTTACCAAAGCCGCTACCGAGAAAATGCCGATACGGGTGGAAAGCAACAGCGTCAGCGAGGGGCGGGATGTCATTACCGCGCAACTTGGCAAGCTGCTCAGCGCGAGATTGGCGCGGCAGGAAGAGCGTTCAGAGATGGTCATCAAGCGCGGCACGATCGTGTTTGGAAATCAGGACAATTCCGGCGCCGAGGAAAAGTCGCTGGAGTCAAAAAGAGTGCGTGAATTATCACGGGGCAAGGACGGCGTGTGGCTGGTGGGCGCCCTGCCGGTGTTGTCGGTGCAAGGCTGGGAGGGGTTGGCAGGCGATGCGGGGAAACCAGGCCCGGCATTGCCAATCGCCGGCGCAAACCTGCTGGTCGAGAAACTCACAGGCTATGGCCGGACCATCAAAGGGGTGCGTATCAATGCCGCCAAGCGCGGCGAGGGATGGGCCGCGCAATTGTCCGGCAGCATGTTGAACGGAGAAGTGGTATGGCAACCGCACGCCGCTTCGCCCTTCGCTACCCCGGGTGGCTCAGGACAAGGGTATGACAAGAACGGTAAGGTCAGCGTGCAGTTGCGTAATCTGCAATGGATGAAGGACGAACAGCCCGAGCCACCTGCGCCGTCAGATGAGTCCGAAAAATTGATCCCGCCAGACCAGGCTGTACAGACCAGCCAGACGCCGCCCCGAGACGGTGGTGCGGGAGGGGCGGCCGGGCAGTTGCTCCCGAAATCGGCTGGCTTTGCCAGTAACGTGTCGCAACTGCATCCGGGCAAACTGCCGGCAGTGGAAATCGCGATCGAGAATCTGCAATTAAAAGGCAGGCAAATCGGCCGATTCGAATTGGTCGGGCATCCCGATGGGCAGGACTGGCGTATGCGGCGGCTGCGCATCACCAACCCGGATGGCACGTTGATGGGCGACGGGATCTGGCATGGCAACGCGCAAAGCCAGGTCAATCTGGTGCTGGATATCAGCGATGCAGGGAAAATCCTGGAGCGCTCCAGCTACCCGAATACCGTCAAGGGCGGCAGCGGGAGGCTGGCGGCGAATCTGTCCTGGGCCGGATCGCCGGACGAATTCAACTATGCGACTTTGAACGGCTCGCTCAAGCTGGATACCGGCAAGGGGCGGTTTCTCAAAATGGATCCGGGCGTCGGCAAGCTGCTCAGCATCCTCAGCCTGCAAGCTTTGCCCAAGCGCATCTCGCTGGATTTCACCGATGTGTTCAGCGAGGGTTTTCAGTTCGATAACATCATTGGCAATGCGCTGGTCAAAAATGGCGTACTCGACACGCAGGATTTTTACATCGTCGGCTCATCCGCCAAAGTGACCATGAAAGGCAGTGTGGACATGAACAATGAAACGCAGAATCTGCGCGTGAAAGTTTCGCCTACTCTGGGCGATACCGTCTCGTTGATCGGCGTGTTTGCCATCAACCCGGTGGTGGGTATCGGCGCGATGATTGCCAACGAGGTATTGGGTAAACCGCTCGATAAGTTGGTGTCATTTGAATACAATGTGACCGGGACATGGATTGATCCCAGCGTGGTCAAGGTGGAACGAGCGCCGGCCAGGCCGACCGTTAATAATTAACTTACTCAGAAAGAACAGCATGTCACCAGGTGACTCAACCCAACAACGTATCGCCGCGCAGGCCAACGCATTCAAGGTCGCCGCCATTCAGATGGCTTCCGGCCCGAATGTCGCGGGCAACCTCGGCGAGGCGCGCCGCCTCATCGACAAAGCCGTCGAGCAAGGCGCGCGCCTGGTGGTGCTGCCGGAGTTTTTCGCCATCATGGGCATGACCGACCAGGACAAGATCGCGGTGCGCGAGCAGCCCGGACAAGGTCCGATCCAGGCCTTCCTCAGCGAAACCGCTCGGAAGCACAGGATATGGCTGGTAGGCGGGGCTATCCCGCTGGCGGCCAGTTCGCCGGACAAGGTGCTGAACAGTTGCCTGGTGTTCGATGAGCATGGCGCGCAAGTGGCGCGCTATGACAAGATCCATTTGTTCAATCTGGAGTTGGGCAACGAAAGTTTTCACGAAGTCAAAACCATACAGCCGGGCGATCGGGTGGTGGTGGTGGACAGCCCGTTCGGTCGCATCGGCCTGGCGATCTGCTACGATCTGCGCTTCCCGGAGCTATTCCGCGCGATGAAAAATGTGGACATCATTGTGCTGCCGTCCGCGTTCACCGAGACCACCGGCAAGATGCACTGGGAAGTGCTGGTGCGAGCGCGTGCCGTGGAAAATCTGGCCTATGTGATCGCCGCCGCTCAGGGCGGGTATCACGTCAGCGGGCGCGAGACGCACGGCAACAGCATGATCGTCGACCCGTGGGGGCGCGTACTGGACAGGTTGCCGCGCGGCTCCGGGGTGGTGATCGCCGATGTGAATCCGTCCTACCAGGCCAGTCTGCGCAGCAGTCTGCCGGCACTGACGCATCGCGTTTTATTTAGCTGTGCTTGATTACGAAAAACTTTTGACCCGGCGCCAGAAAGAAAAAATTTAGATGACTACCCTACAACAAAACCCCCCTTTCGATACGCTGTTCGCCACCGCGCAGAAATCGCTGTTTGCGCCTTATTCCATAGAGACAGGCCACATCGAACAGGTGTTCGCCGGCATGATGGCGCACCGTCTCGACTACGCCGATTTGTATTTCCAGTACAGCCGCGCCGAGAGCTGGTCGCTGGAAGAAGGCATCGTCAAATCCGGCAGCTTCAACATCGATCAGGGGGTCGGGGTGCGCGCGGTGAGCGGCGAGAAGACCGCCTTCGCCTATTCCGACGACATCAGCCTGAGCGCGCTGGACAGCGCGGCACAGGCTACCCGTGCGATCGCACGGCAGGGCGGCACGCAGTCCGTGCCGGTTTTGCATCACGGTTCGCGGCACGAGATCTATCTGCCGCATGATCCGATCGCCAGCCTCAAGGATGCGGACAAAGTCGCGTTGCTGGAACGCATCGAAGGCTATGCGCGTGCGCTCGATCCGCGCGTGGTACAGGTGATGGCGGGACTGGCGGGCGAATATGAAGTGGTGATGGTGGCGCGCAGCGATGGCTTGATGAACGCCGACATCCGCCCGCTGGTGCGCCTGTCGGTCACTGTCATCATCGAGAGCAACGGCAAGAGAGAGCAAGGCTCGGCGGGCGGCGGCGGACGCTTCGATTACGCTTATTTCGACGATGCGATGCTGCGCAAATATGCGGCGCAAGCAGTGCATCAGGCGGTGGTCAATCTGGATGCCTCACCAGCTCCCGCAGGCAACATGACCGTGGTGCTGGGCAACGGCTGGCCGGGCATCCTGCTGCATGAAGCCATCGGGCATGGGCTGGAAGGCGACTTCAACCGCAAAGGCAGCTCGGCTTTCTCGGGTCGCATCGGCGAGCGCGTCGCGGCGCCGGGCGTGACCGTGGTGGATGACGGCACGCTGGCACGGCGGCGCGGCTCGATGCAAATGGACGACGAAGGCAATCCCGCGCAATGCACCACGCTGATCGAGAACGGCATCCTCAAAGGTTATTTGCAGGACAGTCTGAATGCGCGTTTGATGGGTGTGCCGGTCACCGGTAACGCGCGGCGCGAATCCTATGCGCACATCCCGATGCCGCGCATGACCAACACCTACATGCTGAACGGCGACAAAGACCCGCAGGAAATCATCGCTTCGGTGAAGCACGGTTTGTATGCGGTGAATTTCGGCGGCGGCCAAGTAGACATCACCAGCGGCAAATTCGTGTTCTCCACCTCCGAAGCCTACCTGATCGAAGACGGCAAAATCACCCATCCGGTGAAAGGCGCGACCCTGATCGGCAACGGTCCCGACGTGCTGACGCGCATCTCGATGATAGGCAACGACATGGCGCTCGATCCCGGTGTCGGTGTCTGCGGCAAAGAAGGCCAGAGCGTGCCGGTCGGCGTGGGGCAGCCTACCGTGCGGATAGACGGGCTGACGGTGGGCGGGACTGCGTAGGGATTATGATGCTGAACCCTTTGATGCTTTGATAATTATGAGGCACACAAAAATGAATAAGTTTTTAAGGCAAGTTTTGCTTGTTTGCGTTTACAGGGCAGGCAATGGCAGATTCGCAGAAAGACGCAGCACTTGCTGATCTTGCCTACACTGCGGGTAATTACGGAGAAGCAGTAAAGTTATACAGGGCGGATTCAAGAACCAACCGCAACAGTTTCGTAGGGTGGATAAAAGACGCGTAGCGTCGTATCCACCACTCACACGGTGGATACACACCTGCGGTGCTTTATCCACCCTACCGAGTTGCCGCGATTGAAGCAGCCATCATGTGTTGTTGGGATGCACCATATCCG
>JANONV010000195.1:0-4753 GCA_031421015.1 Gallionella sp.
AGGTTGCCATCGGCCCACCGCAAATGTGGACGTCGCGCTGGCGATGGACACTGTAAACGTGCAGCGGTTTTTGTCGGTCGCCCAATTTTTTGGCTTGAGCCCAACGCTTCCCGTCGAACCCGACGCGCTGGCTCAACCGGAAGTGATCGAGCAATGGTATCGAGAAAAGGAAATGCGGGTGTTCGGCCTGCGCGGGCCGACAGCAGCGGAGGCAATCATCAATGTGCTGGTCAGGCCGATTGTTCCCTACGCCGATTTGCGGCGCGATGCCGCGATGATCGACATCGGCCCGATCATCATCCCGGTTGCTTCGATCGATCACCTGATCGCAATGAAAACGGAGGCGGGGCGCAGTCAGGATTTGACCGACATCGAAGAACTGCGAAAAATTCAGGTACAAAAATGAGGACGGCAGAACAAAACTTTCGTTTGTTGCAGGAAATCGAGGCGAACCGCAAGCTCCTCTTGATGGCCTATCAGCAAAATCCCAAGCTGCTCAAAAACGCCGAAGCCCGAATCAAGCAATTGTTTGAAATGCCCGCGCATGGCGCAGACAACAATCAGTCCTCCATCCTCCGTCCTCAGTCCCCTGAACGCGGCATCAGCCTGATCGAGCTGATCATGTTCATCGTCATCGTCAGCGTCGCGCTGGCAGGCATTCTGCTGGTGATGAATGTCACGACGAAGGGCAGCGCAGATCCGCTCATCCGCAAACAGGCGCTGGCGGCTGCAGAATCGTTGCTGGAAGAGATCGAGTTGCAGGATTTTATTTCGGCATCCGGTGTGCCCCTCACGGTGACGCAGGCGGATCGCGCCTCGGGATATCACATCGTCCGCAATTACGACACCTTTTCCACGATAGGAATTTTCCCGGTGAGTGGTGTTGCTCCGATTCCCGGGCTGGAAAATTACAACGCGAGCGTTACGGTGGTCGGCACGGCACTGGGAACAGGAGCGACAGCGATTGTGGCTGGCAGTGCGGTGCTGGTCACTGTGACCGTGACCGCGCCGGGCAATTCCGTTCAGGTTTCTGGCTACAGGACAGCTTACTGATGCGTGCCCAACATATTCGCCAATCCGGCTTCACCCTGGTCGAAATGATCATGGTGATCGTCATCACCGGCATCATTGGCGGCATGGTGGCGGTGTTCCTCAAAGCGCCGATCCAGCAGTATATGGATGTCTCGCGGCGTGCCGAACTCACCGACATTGCCGACACTGCCGTTCGCCGCATGGCGCGCGATGTACGCACTGCCGTGCCGAACAGTGTGAGATTTACGTATTGCACAGTACCTTGTGTGGAATTTATACCTACCAAAGATGGCGGGCGCTATCGTGCTGAGCCACCGGGCAACGTGCTGGATTTTGGTGGGTCCGACAATGCGTTTGACATGATTAACGGGGTGGTTCCAGTGTCAGTGGCAGTGAATGATTACATTGTGATTGGTAGCCCGCAATCCGATGGCGTGCCGCCATATCTGGAAACGAATGCAGGGGTCTTACGCAAGGTCACCAATGTGACAGCGCCAACAATTACATTTACCATTGGCTTGCCTTCATGGGCAGAGCTGTCGTCGCAGCGATTTGACGTTGTGGACGGAACACAGAAGGCCGTCACCTATGCTTGTGTAGGTGGCGGGGTGGTTAACGGCGATGGTGGCGGGCGGCTCATGCGCTATTCGAATTATGGTTTTAATGTGGCTCCAACTTCAGTTGCGCCAGCGATTCTTGCCAGTAAAGTAGATTGCACTAAGACCAGCATTGATTATGACTTGCCCAACCAGCGCTTCGGTTTGCTTGCTGTGCGTCTCACACTGACCAGCGGCGGAGAAAGCGTGAGTCTGTATAACGAGATTCGTATGAATAACGCGCCATGAACATCAGGTGCCAAAGGACAGAGGTTGTCGGACCCATAGATTATTTGGGGGCTTTCTGTGATGAAAACCGCTGACCTGCTCCAATCTCTGTCGGATCAGCAAGTCCAGTATGTGCTGGTCGGCGGGCTGGCAGTGCAGTTGCATGGGTTTCTGCGAGCCACTTTCGATATTGATCTGGTTCTGGCAATGGACGACGAGAACCTTGTCCGGTTTATTGCAGTAGCCAAAAGATACGGTTTGGTTCCCGCGATTCCGGTGCCGATCGATACGCTCAGGAACGCCAGTCAGATCGAGCAATGGCATAGAGAAAAAGGCATGTTGGCCTTTGCGCTGAGGGAACCGCAAATCGGCGGCAGTGTGGTGGATGTTCTGGTGCGCCCCGATGTGCCGTTCGACAGACTTATGGCCAATGCGGTAGCGGGCGAATTGTTTGCCCGGCAGGTGTGGATAGCTTCCATTGATGATTTGCTGACCATGAAGCGCATTGCGAACCGTCCCAAGGATCAACTCGATGTCGTGGCATTGGAAAAGATCAAGCGAGGAGTAGACCCGAATGCCTAAACACAAAGCGCTCTCACGCACGACCATCCCCGAACATCTGATGCTCAGCCGTTTGGCTCAGTCTGAGCAAATGCGGGAATTCTTTGTTCAGATGTGGCTGCAAAATCCCGTGCTGGCCAGGCAAGGCGGGAGCAAGGTGCGGGACCTCGTTTCCCCGCTAATGGTCGCCGGTGTGGAAAAAACTGGTTCGGGCACCAATTTTCCTGGGGGCATGACGGATAAAAGGCAGCGCGGTTTCAGTCTCGTCTCAGCCATCTTCCTGCTGGTGGTGATCGCGGCGCTGGGCACATTTGCCGTCACACTTTCCACCACCCAGCAACAGAGCGCCGCGCTCGACGTGATGGGCGCGCGCGGCTACCAGGCGGCGCGTGCCGGAATCGAATGGGCGGCTTTTCGGGTGGTCAATAGCCCTGCGAGTGCAGTGACGCCCGTAACGTGTGCCACAAACTTTGCGCAGAATTCGCTGGGGGGAACCTTGGCGCCTTTTGCTGTGGCGGTGACTTGCGCTGCCGCATCGCAAGTCGAAAATACGTCAACGGTCTGGATCTATGACGTGAGCGCTGTGGCGCAGACGGGCGGCAGTCCGGGTGATCAGAATTTTGTACAGCGCGCCATCAGCGTGAAAATGGCCAGGTAGTTCAACTGGGGCGCGTATCCAGAGTTGCCAAATTCTGCGTCCGCAACCGCTTGTCGGACAGTAGCGGCCTTCCAAGTGGATGCCCCTGTCGCGGTGGGCAAATTGCACCGTATCACACGCGGCACGCCACGGCTGGTCAATATCGTCGCGCACAAGGCATTGATGCTGGCGTTCGGCGATGGCAGGCAGCAGGTGTCGGCGAAGAATATTCGCGATGCGGCGGCGGACACGCCGGAAACGCGCCGCGACTGGTTGCCCTGGGCGGCGGCATTGACCGGAGCGGCGGTAATCGTGTCGCTGGGGATCGCGTGGATGGGGCTGCAATGAGTGTCATCAACCAGGTGCTTAATCAGCTCGAGCAGCGCGGCGCGCACCCCGCGCCGGAACAGACCATGGTGCGCGCTGTGCCGCCCGCCAAACGCAATTTCACCCTGTCACTGCTGGCATTCGGTTTGGCGCTGATCGCCGGGATCGCCGCATGGCAATGGGCGCAGCCACGCGAGCCTGTCCTGAGCTTGTCGAAGCGGCCTGTCCTGAGTTCAGCCGAAGGGACGGGTGTCGCGGCGGTGAGCATCCCACTTCAGCAACCGATCTTGGCGGCATCCGCGCCGGTCGCTGCGCCCTTCGATACCTCAGGAGGCTCAGGACAGGTATCGGGAGTATCGGCCGAGCATCCGCCAGCCGGCCACTTCGACAAGCTCAGGACAGAGTTGTCTGCGCCAGCCTCGCGACTGAGCTTCGAGTTGAGCCAGGTGCCGCTGCCATCTACGGACAGAGGACAGAAGACAGAAGACAGAAGACAGAACCCAAAAAAAGCCGTATCGCCAAAGGCAACAGTCGCCGCGCAAACACCGGGCGATACATTGCCGATGAAGCAAGTCAGTCCCGTCCAGCAAGCCGATGCTGAATTTCGCAAAGCGGTTGCGTCAATGCAGCAGGGGCGCAGCGCCGACGCACTGGCGGGATATGAGGCGACATTGCGCCTGGATGCAGGCCACGATGCGGCGCGGCAGGCGCTGGTCGCCTTGCTGCTGGAGAGTAAGCGCGGCGCGGATGCCGAGCGTGTGTTGCGGGAAAGGTTGAAGAGCAAACCCGAGCATACCCGATTCACCATGCTGCTGGCGCGCTTGCAGGTGGATCGCGGCGCGGTTGAGGAGGCGACGGCAACGCTGGAAAAATCTTTGCCTTACGCCAGCACACAAGCGGATTACCACGCATTCCTGGCGGCATTGCTACAGCGCCGGAATCGCAACGAGGAGGCGATCACGCATTATCAAATTGTGACGCAGCTCGCCCCGAACAACGGAGTTTGGATGATGGGCTACGGCATTTCCCTGCAGGCCGTGCGGCGCAATGCCGACGCCAAAGCAGCGTTCAAAAAGGCGCTCGATACGCAGACGCTCAGCCCCGAGCTGCAGGCGTTTGTGCAGGCGAAAATCAAAGAGCTTTGAATGTAGGATGGGTTGAGCGTAGCGATACCCATCAATTTGTTACCGTGGAGCGACGGGTATCGCTACGCTTTACCCATCCTACTTTGCTGAACGCGGCAGCGTTCGCGCCACCACCCATGCGCTGATTTCACCCGCGTCGCATTCTCGTAGCGCCGCTGCGAACGCGTTCAGGCTGGCTCCGCTGGTCATCACATCGTCCACCATGGCAATGCGCTTGCCGGTCAGAT
>JANONV010000196.1:0-3927 GCA_031421015.1 Gallionella sp.
ACACTGACCAGCTTGTCGCCCAGCAATGTCGTTAAATTGGCGCGCAAAGCACCCAAATCAGCAGCCATATTTCATCGTCCTAGCGCGCAATGGTATTGGTGCGTTTGATTTTGTTTTGCAACTGGATGATGCCGTACAGCAAAGCCTCTGCGGTCGGCGGGCAACCCGGGACATACACATCCACCGGCACGATGCGGTCGCAGCCGCGCACCACCGAATAGGAATAGTGATAGTAGCCGCCGCCATTCGCGCACGAACCCATGGAAATCACCCAGCGCGGCTCGGCCATCTGGTCATACACTTTGCGCAAGGCGGGCGCCATTTTGTTGCACAGCGTCCCGGCCACGATCATCACGTCAGACTGGCGCGGACTGGGACGGAACACAATGCCGAAACGATCCAGATCGTAACGCGCGGCACCCGCATGCATCATTTCCACCGCGCAACACGCCAGCCCGAAAGTCATCGGCCACATCGAGCCGGTGCGCGTGTAATTGATGATGGTATCGAGCGACGTAGTAACGAAACTCTTCTCCAGAACGCCTTCTATTCCCATTCCAGGGCTCCTTTCATCCATTCGTAGATAAAGCCCACCACCAGGATGGCCAGAAAAATCATCATGGAAACAAAACCGAAAGTGCCGATTTCCTTGAGCACGATCGCCCAGGGAAACAGAAACGCAATTTCAAGATCGAACAGAATGAAAAGTATGGCAACCAGGTAATAGCGCACGTCAAATTTCATGCGCGCATCTTCAAAGGCCTCAAAGCCGCACTCGTAAGGCGAATTTTTTTTACTGTCGGGGCGATTGGGGGACACCAGCTTGCCCAGCACCATCGGAGCCACGCCCATCGCGATGCCGATCAGGATGAACAACAGCACCGGAAAATAATTTTCCAACATTTAGGCTTTTCTCCTGCCGGGATTTATCAGACTATCTACAACGGTTATTGTTCCTTTGCGAACACGCTCGCGCATTTGCCAACACGCGCACGCATCGGCTTTTGTTTGGTGCGGATGGGGAGACTCGAACTCCCACGCCCTTGCGGGCACAAGCACCTCAAGCTTGCGTGTCTACCAATTCCACCACAACCGCAATGCCGCCCCAAATATATCCTGGAATATCACTATTTCGGAATCTCCCCGGACCTCGAATCATCAACAGGGCCGGTTTTTGCCGGGCTGGCCGCAGGCGCGACCGGAGCCGCTTGCGTGGCGGCCGGATTTATTTTATCCATCACCCCCTGTTGCTGCGCGGGATGTGAATAAAGGTAAGTCAGCGACAAACTGGTAATAAAAAACACCGTTGCGGCGACTGCCGTGCTGCGGCTGAGGAAATTTGCCGAACCGCTGGAGCCGAACACACTGCCTGCCGAACCGGTGCCGAATGCCGCGCCCATGTCGGCGCCCTTGCCGTGCTGCATCAGCACCAAAACGACCAACACCACCGCCGTTAAAACATGTATCACCCAAACTATTGTTTCCACACACCACTCCCGCTCACTGCAACTATAAAAAAATCAAACCCCGCCCGCTCGGCAGATCGCCAGAAACTCATCGGCCACCAGGGAAGCCCCGCCGATCAACCCGCCGTCAATATCCGGCATCGCAAACAATTCCGCCGCGTTATTCGCCTTCACACTGCCGCCATAGAGTATACACAACCCGGAAGCAATTCCACCATCATGAGACGCGACACGCTGCCGGATAAAAGCATGTACCGCCTGCGCCTGCGCTGAACTGGCGGTCTTGCCGGTGCCGATCGCCCATACCGGCTCGTAAGCCACTACTGCATTGCGCAAAGCCTGCACCCCGGCCAAGTTTATCAGCGCGTCTAATTGTTCGGCCACTACAACTTCGGTGATTCCGCTTTCGCGTTGTGCCAGCGTTTCGCCCACACACAAGATAGGGATAAGCCCTGCCTGTTGCGCCGCCAAAAACTTCTCGGCCACCAGATGGCTGCTCTCGGCATAGTAAGCGCGGCGCTCTGAGTGCCCGACGATCGCAAAACTGCAGCCGAAGTCGCGCAACATCGCGGCGGACACCTCGCCGGTATATGCGCCCTTATCCAATTGATGCACATCCTGCGCTCCCCACTTCACCGCGCTGCCGGACAGCTTCTGCTGCGCCTGAGACAGATAAGGGAATGGCACGCAAACTGCGCAATCCACGCCCGGCAGCGCAGCCATCCCGCTGCGCAGCGCATCCAGCAACTCGGCGTTCTGAGCCAGCGCACCGTGCATTTTCCAATTTCCAGCCACCAATTTACGTCGCATCGTTATCAATCCGCCAGGTTCCAAAGCGCGCAATCCTACCCGCGAACCGGCGAACGGTCAATAAAACACCAAGCATGAAACACAAAGCGCGAGACTTCGAGCCGGTTTTGCGCGAAGATATACAGCCGGTTCGTTATACAAAGTGTCTGTGCTATGCTAACCGCAGAAATTTTTTAAGGAGTGACGTTATGTTATTGCGCCGTATTTTTGCACTTTCCCGATTAACTGTTAGCACCATGGTAACTGTTAGCACCATGGTAACTGTCAGCACCATGGTAACTGTCAGCACTACGGCCTTGGCCGATACCGTTGATGTCAACCTGCGCGATACCAGCGCCCAAATTCAGTACAGCGCCTCGTTGGGCCGTGACACCCTCGGAAAAGGCGAACTCCATGCGGGGGTTCTTTATGTTGACAAAAATAATCTGCTCGGCGATTTGGGTCTTTTGGTTAAAGATGACGTGGGCGGCGGCGCTCCCGGGGTTTCCGTTGGCGTCGGGATCAAGGGCTTGATGGCCAAGGCAATGGGCAACGACGCTACCGCCCTGGCATTGGGAGGGCTGGTGCGTTATGCACCGTTTTCAGACTCCCGTTTTGGCATCATCGGACAATTGTATTTTTCCCCGAATATCGTCACCTTTGGCGATGCCGACCGCTATACCGAAACCGGCGTGCGGTTTGAGTACGAAATAATCCCGCAGGCGGCTGCCTATCTCGGTTATCGAAGAGTCAACTTTGGCTTTGAGGCAAAGCCCGACGTCATACTTGAAGAAGGTATGCATGTGGGCGTAAGGATCATTTTTTGAGCTTATTCCATTTCTAATTTACAAGAGTTTTAATAATCCACGGCCAAGTTATGTAACACGTAGGGTGGATAAAGTGCCGTCAGGCGCGTATCCACCATTTGATCGGTGGATACGTCGCTACGCGTCTTTATCCACCCTACGACTTCGATTCTTCAAGTCCGGCAGGCCGCCAGCCATGAATTAGTGGTCATGCCGCCGCAGCGCGCCGCAGTTGCAATCGCGTCAGACAGCGGTCTATCCATTGCGCGGTCAATTTTTCCTGTACCGAGTTTTGCCCTAACCGGGCTTTCAGGCCGGGGAAATCGACGCGATCCAGCGGCTGATCCTGATTGAAACAGGAAAAGACGTAAGTGGTCTTGCCGGTCGCTGGATCAATATGCGCTTGCAGGCATTGGGCGCAGATTTCTTTCATCATGCATTGCATCGGAGAATTGATCGAGCCGATCGCAAAGTGATGCGGCTTCAGATACGGCTTCAGCGCCGCATGGCGCGCCGCCGCTACCGCCGCCATCATGCTGTCGGAACCGATGGCGATGATGCGATCGGCGTCGGCAAATGGAATCTGCCGGGTCCCGAGTCCACCGCTCGCATAAGCGGTCATCGCCTGAACGATATTGCCGACGAAGCTGCGATCCTGAGGCCGCGACGGTGTAAAGCCCGGTTGCTCGTCGCAGCACCAGATCACCACATCGGCGGCGTTCTCGATCTCGGCCACCTTGTAACGGTCGATCGCTTTTTTGTAGCCGGCAAAGTAAAGCACTTTCGATCCGGCCGCGCGCTATGCCTGGACGATGGAAAACAACACGGCATTGCCCAAGCCTCCCCCCACCAGCATCACGGTCTCA
>JANONV010000197.1:0-1715 GCA_031421015.1 Gallionella sp.
CGATGCCGCAGCGCGTGATCAATCAGCACCAGCGCCAGCATCGCTTCGGCGATCGGCGTGGCGCGGATGCCGACGCAGGGGTCGTGGCGGCCATGCGTTGCCACCATCACCGGCTCGCCTTGCAGGTTGATCGAACGGCGCGGGAGGCGGATGCTGGAGGTGGGTTTGATCGCGAGATGGGCGACGATGTGCTGCCCGGTCGAGATGCCGCCGAGTATGCCGCCGGCGTTATTGGAAAGAAAACCTTGCGGGGTCATCTCGTCGCCGTGTTCGCTGCCTTTTTGTGTCACGCAAGCGAAGCCCGCGCCGATCTCCACACCCTTCACCGCGTTGATGCTCATCAGCGCGTAGGCGATTTCGGCATCCAGCCGGTCGTACACCGGTTCGCCCCAGCCCACCGGCACGTTCTCCGCCACCACGCGCAGTTTCGCGCCGATGGAATCGCCGGACTTGCGCAGCGCGTCCATGTAGTCTTCCAATGCCTGCACCACACTGGCATCGGGCGAAAAAAATGGGTTGTCGTTGACCCCATCCCAACTCTTGAATGGGATCTGGATTTCGCCGAGCTGCGTTAAATGGCCGCGCACCACGACACCGTAACGTTCATGTAACCACTTTTTGGCGATTGCCCCCGCCGCCACGCGCACCGCGGTTTCGCGCGCTGAAGCCCGCCCGGCACCACGATGGTCGCGGATGCCGTATTTCTGCAAGTAGGTGTAGTCGGCGTGGCCGGGACGAAACATTTCGGCGATCTTGCCGTAATCTTGGCTGCGCTGATCTTCGTTGCGGATCAGCAGCGCGATCGGTGTGCCGGTGGTTTTGCCTTCGAACACACCGGAAAGTATCTCCACCGTGTCCGATTCGCGCCGCTGGGTGACGTGGCGCGAGGTGCCGGGTTTGCGCCGATCCAGATCGTGCTGGATGTCGGCTTCGCACAACGCCAGTCCCGGCGGGCAGCCGTCCACCACGCAACCCAGCGCCGGGCCGTGAGATTCGCCGAACGAAGTCACGGTAAATAATGTGCCTAAGGTATTTCCGGACATGATCAATCCTTTGAAAAAACAACGCTCTCGCAAAAACAATGGGGGGAGTTTAACATAGCCACCCAACCCACCCCAGCCCTCCCTTGTCAGGGGGGAGCCAGCACCTCCCCTGACAAGGGGAGGCCGGGAGGGGTTGCTTCCCATACACAGAGCCTACCAATGCAAGCAATTCTGATGACCGCCGCAGGCAGCGCAGACGTTCTGCAACTGCGCGAAATCGAACAACCCGAACTGCCCTCGCCGCATCATGTGCTTGTGAAGCTGGCCGCCGCCGGGGTGAATCCGCTTGATACCAAATTGCGCACCAAGCCGGTTTATTATCCTGACAAGTTGCCCGCGATCCTTGGCTGCGATGGCGCGGGTATCGTGGAGAAAATCGGCGACTCAGTGACGCGCTTCAAGATTGGCGATGCGGTGTATTTCAACAACGGCGGGCTGGGCGGGAATCAGAATGATGAGCCGGGCTGCTATGCCGAATACACCACGCTGCACGAGGAGTACTGCGCCGCCAGCCCGGCCAATTTCGGCTTGCAGGACAGCGCCGCGCTGCCGCTGGTTCTAATCACGGCGTGGGAAGCGCTGGTCGAGCGCGTCAATCTGCAAGCCGGTCAGACCATTCTGATCCATGGCGCTGCCGGCGGCGTGGGGCACATCGCGGTGCAACTCGCCCAT
>JANONV010000198.1:0-2320 GCA_031421015.1 Gallionella sp.
CCCGCACCGCATCGGCAAAGCCCATGCTACCCACCAGCATCACATCCACATCGCTGCTCGACTGCTGTTCACCGCGCGCCAGTGAACCGAACACGAACGCCAGGCTGATTTGATTCTCAACCGGGCTCAGTGCCTTTGCCAGTACATCCACCAGACCCGAAGTCTTGCGCAAAATGCTCGCCAATTCCTCGAACACCGGACAATCACGGTTCGCGCTATAGCGCACCTGATTCCCCACACTTTCCCGAACCAACAAGCCTACCCCCGCCAGCCGCGTCAACTCCTTATGCAAGGTACCCGCTGCCGTATCCGTCAGGCGGGCGATTTCGCGCACGTAATAACTCCGCTCTGGATTTAACAGCAGCAAACCCAGCACGCGTTGGCGATAGGTTCCGAAAAGTAATGAGGCAAGCATAATGTAGTATTAATTGCTACGAATGGAGCTATTATAGCTACACTTGTGTATTATGCAAGCATCTATAGCTTTTCTGCAATATTGGTAATGACATTATGGCGTACTGGTGACAATAATTTCATGCGCCGTCTGGTTTACTCGCGAACCTCCATACCCGCTATCGTGAAATGCTTCCTTCGTCTGTGCCCAAGTAATAAGGGCACAAAAACATTCACGAAGTCCTCACCTCATTGAGCAGAATGCCGGACTTTCGCGCGATGCGGTGTATCGGGGAAAGGGGGCGGGTGCGCGGGTGAATGACAACATCCACCTTGCGATCACCGAACAGGCGAAACAGGCGACGCTGAAACTCCAGGCGGCGCTCGAGCAAACCGGTTTCGTCAGCGGTTTCAACATACAAATCAATGTCACCGCCGCGTGCGTTGTCATCCACCCGCGAACCAAACAGCCACAACTCTGCATCGTTACCGAAAACCTCAGACGTATCGGTCAGCAAACGGGGAATGAGGCCGGAATCAAGCCTCATTGCTTCACCTCCGGAAGTTCGCCGGAATTCAGGCCGACGTGGTTGATGGCTCGCTTGCGAATCCGTGCCAGCACTTGGATGAGCTCCCCGGCAACGGCATGCGCCCCGGTAAGCGCATCTGCGCAAATTTCAAGGTGATCCGGATATTCGTGCATGAAGGCATTGCGCAGATCGCGGAGTTTTTTCCAGTTATCGAAAGACGAGATCACTTCGCGCTTTTCCATGGCATTCAAAATGTCGAGCATGGATTGCGGCGTTTCCTCCTCTTCGAGCAGCAGAATACCGCGAAACATTTTGCTGGCCAACATATCCTGCAGGCCGGAAAATCGCACCCGGAAAGCGTCAAGCTTTTCCCTGGCATCTTCATCCAGAACCTCCAGGGCATGTCCATCCAAGGGAAACAGCCCGGCAGTCCGCTCGATGGATACCGCCAAACTATGGGCGGCACGCAATGCCTCCCGGTAATTTGCGATGAAAAGTGCGGCGATATCCGGATCGAATTTGCGTCGGGCTGTCATGATGTCATTCTACCGCGATTCCAAGGGGCGCTACTGTCAGCATTACACCATGGTCGCTTGGGTTGCTGTCGGGAGTAACTCCGAGAATCAACGAAGTGCCTGATTGACCTTGCTCAGGTCTTCTTCGCCCAGCGAACCTGCCGCCGCCTTCAGGCGCAGTTGGCTGATGAGGAAGCTGTACGTGGCCTGATACAAGTCGCGGCGGGTGGAATAGAGCTGTTGCTGCGCATTCAGCACATCGAGGTTGGTGCGCACGCCGACTTCCTGCCCGAGCTTGCTGGCTTCCAGCACACTCTCGCTGGAGGCGAGGGCTTGCTGCAATGCTTTGACTTGGGCGATGCCGCTGACCACGCCGAGATAGGCCTGGCGGGTTTGCGTCGCGACGTTGCGGCGGGCGTTTTCCAGCTCTTGCCCGGCGCGCTCGCGATTGGCTTCCGCTTCGCGCCATTTCGAGTTCACCGCGCTCCCCTGGAACAGCGGCATGTTCAGTTGCACGCCGACGCTCTTGCTGGTGTTTTCGCTGCCCACGCCAAAGCTGCCGCCGCTGGAATTGTTGTTGGAATAGTTCGCCACCAGATCCACCGTCGGATAATGCCCGCCGCGATTGCGCGCCACTTCTTTCTCGGCGATTTCGGCGCCCGCCCGGGCGATGGCGAGTTGCGGGCTGTTCAATTGCGCATCGTCCACCCATTTTTCCATGTCGGCGGGTTGCGGGGCTTCCATCTGAAATTCTTTACCCAGGCGGGCAAGGTCGCCCGGCATCGCATTGATCAGTTGCTGCAAGGCGCGCCGTTTGATTTCCAGATTGTTCTGCGCGGCGATTTCCTGCGCGCCGGTCAGGTCATGGCGCGCCTGTGCCTC
>JANONV010000199.1:0-9037 GCA_031421015.1 Gallionella sp.
CCCAGCCACAGCGGCCAGCGCACCGGCTGGTTCCACGCACGGCGCAGTGCATCGCGCTCGGCGGCGTCCACGCGCCAGTATTTGAGCTTGTTGTTGGCCATCACGTTGGCTTTGACGTTATGCAGCCAGCCGTGCTGCAACACATAGTTCTTCGGATGGTATCCCCACAGCCACGGCGAATCGCGGCGCAGGATTTCCAGCATCCGGTCGATGATGTCCTGCCGTGCCGGGCTGTTGTCCATGTTTTTCATTTGCTCGAACAGCGTGTCGTATTCCGGGTTGCTGTAGTTCGATGCGTTCTCGCCGCCTTTGCCCACTTTGGCTTGCGCGCCGTGCAGCAGGAAGAAAAAATTTTCCGGGTCGGGGTAGTCGGCATTCCATCCATAGTAGAACATCTGCGTGTCGCCCTTGCGGACCTTGTCCTGAAAGCGGTTGTAGTCGGTGCTGCGCACCACCAGTTGCACGTTGATTTTGTCGAACTGTTTGCGCAGCCAATCGAGGCGCGCTTTGCTGCCCACGCCGGTCGCGGTGGTGTCCAGGTTGATCACCAGCGGCTGGCGGGTTTGCGCATCCACGCCATCCGGATAGCCCGCCTCGGCGAGCAGGCGTTTGGCTGCTTCGATGGATTTTCGCTTTGGCGCGCCGTCCACCCAGTCATACACATGGCGATTGATGCCCGCCTCGCCTTCACGATAACCGAAGATACCGGGCGGAATCGGCGACTGCGCGGCGATGCCGCGACCGTTGGCAAAAATGGAAACGAACTCGTCGAAGTCCACCGCGACGGCAATCGCTTGCCGCAACTTGCTTGCCCTTTCAGGATCACAAAATGATTCACCACGTTTGCCCGGCTCCGCCCCCCTCGCTCCGCTCTCCCCGCTTGCGGGGGAGGGTTGGGGAGGGGGAGTGCTTGCGCAGCTTCCGCCCACCACCGGATCGAGCCAGTTGAAGCCGGTGTACATGGTGGAAGTGGCGACCGCAGTAGACAGCTTAATGCCCTGCGCCTGCATCTGGTCGGTCACCGACGCCTCGCTGCCCACGTTGACCTGCACCGCCTGGTCGAAGCTGTCCGAGCTGATGCCGGAAGCGTCGTAATAGCCCTGCAAAAACTTGTTCCAGTAGGGGATGGTTTCTTTTTCCAGACTGAACACCACTCGATCAATCAGCGGCAGCGGCTTGCCCGCGTCCGCCAGCAGTCCGGCCCGCGCATCGCCCGGCTCGCCATCCGCCGGATAAGTTTCGCTGTCGTAATACGGATTGCGGCTCATCACCATGCGCCGGTTGGGATCGTTCTCGGACAGATAATACGGCCCGCTGCCCACCGGCCACCAGTCCAGTTTCAGGTTGCGTTCGCGCATCCCGGCTTGCGCGTAGAAGCGCTCGGCCTCGTGCGGCATCGGCGCAAAGAACGGCATCGCCAGCCAGTAGGCGAACTGCGGATATTTGCCCCGTATCGTGATGCGATAGGTGTGCTCGTCCACCACCTGCACGCCGGGCAACGAATATTTATTCAAATCGAGAAACGCGTTTGGATTCTGCTTCACCGCCTGTTGCAGCGTCTCCGCATAGTCCTTCAAACCGACGATGTATTCGCTCATTACCCCGAAAATCGGCAGATGCAACTGCGGGTTCGCGAGGCGTTTGATCTGGTACGCATAATCCGCCGCCGTCACGTTGCGCGTGCCGGTGTGCGGAAAATCGGTCAGCGCATGGATGTCGCGCAAATCGCGCGGCGTGAGATGGTCGTATTCCAACTTTCCCTGCGCATTCTGGTCTAACCCGCTCCGGGCAAATGCCGGATGCGGCTGATAGCGCATCCCCGGCTTGATATGTATCTGATACACGCTGAAGGCGATTTTTTCCGCCGCAGCGGTGTCGGGCAACGGCTGGCGATTATTGTCCAGATAACGCACCGTCGGCATTTGCGCTGCCGCCAGCGGAACCAGTTGATAGGGCCGTTTCAAATAATGATATTGCAGCGGCGGCGCGTAGATCTGCGCGAGGAACTCATACTCGTTTTCGCTGTACGCCTGCGCCGGATCGAGATGCTTGGGGCGCTCGGTAAACGCGGTGTAAAGGATGGACTTGCCCGCGTCCGCCGCCGGATAGGGATTGTTCCACAGCCCGCCGTCGCAGGCGGAAAGAGGCACGAGCATTAATATCCAGATCATTCTCATAGTGCAAGAGTTTATCCGAAACCCCGCGCTTCGCGGTAAGATTGCGAGACGGCAACCAACGGATACGGACGATGAATCAAGATTGGCAGAATTTCCTGGCTACGCAAGGCGCCCAAATACAAAACACCCGGATACAAAACACCCAGATACAAGACGGTGACGTCAGCCATTTCGGCGCCGGCGCTGGTGCTGCCGTAGCAGAACGCCTCGCCACACGCGACGGCACGGTGCTATGCGACCTGAGCCAATTCGGCACGCTGCGCGTTTCAGGCGTAGAGGCGCAGACTTTCCTGCAAAACCTGTTGAGCAACGACATCCGCGAGGTCGGCAGCACCCGTGCGCAACTCAGCAGCCTTAATACCGCGAAGGGACGGATGCTGGCGACGCTGCTGATCTGGCAAGACGGCGACGGCTATCTGCTGCAACTGCCGCGCGTCATGTGCGAGGCGATGCGCAAGAAGTTGAGCATGTATGTGCTGCGCGCCAAGGTGAAAATAACCGATGCCGGCGACGAGATCATTTCGCTGGGACTATCAGTCGCAAATATTCGGGCGGGAGCAGATACGCAGGAAATTTTGCGCAAGCAATTCGGCGAACCGCCGCAACTGCCGCTCGGCTTCGTCAGCACTGCGCATGGCAGCATAATCAAAATCGGCGACACGCGCTGGCAAATCAATGCCACGCCGCAACAGGCACAGATGCTGTGGACAGAATTGAGCGGCAAGGCGCGTCCGGTCGGCAGCGGCGGCTGGGACTGGCTCAATATCCGCTCCGGCATCCCGGTCATCCTGCCGCAGACGCAGGAACAGTTCGTCGCGCAAATGGTGAATTTCGATCTGATCGGTGGCGTGAACTTCAACAAGGGCTGCTATCCCGGCCAGGAGATCGTGGCGCGCACGCACTATCTCGGCAAGCTGAAGCGGCGCATGTTTCTTGGACATATAGACACCCTGGCGCACCTTGACGGCAGCGATGTACCACAGGCGGGCGACGAACTATTCAGCGCAGACATGGAGGGACAAGCCAGCGGCATGCTCGCCAACGCCGCCCCCTCTCCCTCCGGCGGCTACGATGTGCTGGCGGTGGTGCAAACTTCCAGCCGCGAAACGCAAACGGTACACTGGAAATCGCTACAAGGCGCGGCGTTGCAATTTTTGCCGCTACCCTATTCCCTGCCGCAAAATTAACCGCCTCAGGACTGTAGACATGTCGCCCCCAACTGCCACGAAGCCGCTCAACCGTCTGCACATCGTTGCGCTGGTCGCATTGCTGCTGATCGCGCTGAACAGCCTGTGGCTGGATATGTTCCACACATTCGACAACCGCCTCAGCGATTTTTTCGTGCGCCAGGTCGCGCAGAAACTAAGCCCCGACCCCGACATCGTGATCGTCGATATCGACGAAGTCAGCCTCGCCGCGATGCAAGACGCCGCAGGGAGCTGGCCATGGCCGCGCGCGGTGCATGGCGAGCTGGTGCAAGGCATCGCACGCCAAAAACCGCGTGCGATCGTGTTCGACATTTTGTTCAGCGAACCGGATCGCTACCGCCCGGAAAGCGACCGGTTCTTCAACCAAGTGCTGCGCGGTCTGCACAACGTGTATTTCCCGATGGTGCAACTGGCGGGCAACCAGGCCTTGGGCGTGCCGTTGGCTGAACTGGCGCATATCATCGATATCCCTCGCAGCGCTAGCGCCGATCCCGACGCGCGTGCCATTCTGCTGCCGCCCCAAGCCATCGCGCCGGAATCGTGGCGCGTCGGGCTGATCAATTTTACCGAGGATAAGGACGGTATCGCGCGGCGCTATGACCTGTACCGCGACCTGTCCGGCTGGCAACTGGAGTCGCTGCCCGCGCGCGTGATGCGCGATCTCGGCTACACCATCCCGCAGCGGCCCGACATCAGCCTGCACTGGCGCGGCGATGCGAGCACGTTCAAGCGCATCTCCTACAGCGATCTGTATGCCGACCAGTCGCGCCGGAAGCCGCAACGCGATGCGCACGAACTGACCGGCAAGATCGTCGTCATCGGCAGCACCGCCACAGGCCTGCACGACATCCGCGCCACGCCGATATCCAGCCTGTATCCCGGTATCGCGATACTCGCCACCGCGCTGGACAATCTCAAGAACCAACGCTACCTGCATGCCGCGCCGGCTTATTCCGCGCCGCTGATCGCGATGCTGTTAATCGTCATGCAATGGCCGTTGTTTGTCCGGCGCAGCCTGGATGCGTTCCGCATAGGCGGCGCGTTACTGCTGCTGAGCCTCGCGCTACTGGCCGCGCAATACTTCGCCATGACGCGGCTTTACAGCGTCGCGCTGTTGACCCCGCTGCTGTCCGGCTGGGGATTCTATTTTGCCGCCGCGCTCAGCGAATATCTGCGCGAGAAAAAATCGCGCGAACAAACGGTGCGCATCTTCAACCGCTTTCTCGATCCGCGCGTGGTCAGCTCGCTGATCGCGCATGGAGAAACGCCGCAATCGTTGAGCGGGCAGGCGCGCGAGATCACCGTGCTGTTTTCCGACATACGCGGTTTCACCACGCTGTCTGAGAAACGCTCGCCGGAGGAGATCGTCAGCCTGCTGAACCGCTACTTCAGCCTGCAAGTCGAGATCATCTTCCGTCACGGCGGCACGCTGGATAAATTCATCGGCGATGCGATCATGGCGTTCTGGGGAGCGCCGCAGGAAGATCCGCAACATGCACAGCACGCGGTGGCGGCCGCGCTCGAGATGGAGCAGGCCCTGCTGCGCTTCAAGGAAGAGCTGGGCGAGCACGGTCGGGATTTCGATGTCGGCATCGGCATTCATAGCGGCAAGGCCGTGGTGGGATTCATCGGCTCGGATGCGCGCATGGATTACACCGCCATCGGCGACACGGTGAATCTGTCCAGCCGTATCGAGGGATTGACCAAGGGCGTGGCGCGCATACTGGTTTCCGGCGAAACCGTTGCGCGCTGTCAGAACGCGTTTGACTTTGTGCCGACCGGCTCGTATAAAGTAACAGGCCGCGTGAAAGAAGTAGAGCTATTTTCTCCTACCCAGGTGACCCCATGAGATACGTGATCAAACAACTAGCCATTCGACCAGGCTATCAAAATACGATAGCCAAATCGCTGGTTATGACCGGACTATTTTTGCTCGGCTGCATGGCTGCTCCGGCCTATGCCGGGCAAGCCGCTTATACCGTGCGCAGCACCGAGATCAAACAGCAGCCATACAGCGACGCGGCCACTGTCGCCAAACTGAATGAGAATGCCAGCGTCAACATCGTATCGCGCCAGGGCGGCTGGGTGCGCATCACCAGCAAAGCCGGCAACGGCTGGGTCAAGATGCTCAGCTTGCGCAGCAGCAGCACCGCAACCAAACGCGGCGACAGCGGATTGCAAAGCCTGTTCAACGTGGGCCGCTCCGGCAGCAGCGGTATCACCGTGGCCACCGGCGTGCGCGGTCTGTCCGAAGAAGATTTGAAGAACGCGCAGCCCGCTCCGCGCGAACTGGAAAAGTTGCAAAACTATGCGGTGAATAAAGCCAAGGCCGAGAAATTCGCGCGCGATGCAAAACTGAAATCGCAGCAACTCGATTACCTGCCGTCCAATGGTAGTTCCTGAACCACGGGGGCCAAGCAATGTTCAAACGTACTTTTTTATTTATCAGCATCGGCCTGTTGTCGGGTTGTCAGCAAGCCGGCATGGATTTTGATTTCGACAAGGCGTTGCGCATCGCGAAAAATGTGCAGAAGGCGACCAAAACCATAGATGAGCCGGAGGAGATCACAATCGGCAGCGGCATCGCCGCGAACCTGCTGGGAGCCTCGCCGTTGCTGGCCGACGACAGGGTGCAGCAATACGTCAACCAGGTGGGCCGCTGGGTGAGCCTGCACACCGAACGGCCCGATCTGCCGTGGAAATTCGGCGTTCTGGCAAGCGCGGACGTCAACGCATTCGCCACGCCCGGCGGCACAATTTTCATCACCCGCGGCCTGCTGCAAAAACTCAATAACGAATCGGAACTGGCCGGTGTGCTGGCACATGAAATGGTTCATGTAGTGCGCAAACATCATCTGGCGGCATTGCAAAAAGGGGCGCGCACGGACATCGCTGCCGACCTCGCCAGCGAAGCTCTCAAGAGCAAAGGCAACTCCGTCGTACTGGGAAAAGCCATCAAGGCGGGAACCGAAGTGTATGCGCGCGGACTGGATAAGGACGACGAGTTCGAGGCGGATCGCATGGGCATCGTGATCGCTACCCGTGCCGGCTACGACCCGTTCGGATTACCTGCCGTGCTGCAAATGCTCGAAGCGGGCAATGCGCAGGATAGCTCGCTGGCCCTGATGTTCAAGACCCATCCCGCACCGCGCGATCGGCTCAGCCTGCTGGACAAGATCATGGGCAACCGTTTCGACGCCTACACCGCTCCGGCGCAAACCGACAAACGCTTTAACAGCGAAGTGTCGCAGCGCAACTGACAGCTAATTCTAATTTGCGTTACAAACAATAATAATTTCGTAGGGTGCGCTTGCGCACCCCACGTGGTGATTGTGGTTTTAAATTGGAATTGGAATTACCCCCGCGAGGCTATTTGTCGTTAAGGTGCGTTGACGAAGCTTCCGCAGGTTCACCGGTTTCCGGGTCTATCCAGTCGGCGATGCCGATTTCCGCCTCCGCTTCCTCCAGCGACTCGCCCGCTTCATAGTTGCTGTCGTCTTTATATTGCATGTCCTGAACCGCCTCAAGCAGCGTGGGAAAGGGGCCGTACAATTTGTCGGTGAGCTTGTCTTGCCAATAAAACCCATCCGGGCGTTCGATCATCCGCGTTTCATCATGGTCAGGCGGGGTTAGTGGAATGGGCGTAGCGGTGGTCATGGTTATCTCCAACTTGTGCATGATTAGAGTATACGACGGCTGGATAAGCGCCGTTTCAGAGCTTGATGAAATTTTCCCGGTAATATTTCATCTCGCTGATGGATTCGTAGATGTCGGCCAACGCCTCGTGCTTGCCGTGTTTTTTCACCCCCTGCGCCATTTCCGGTTTCCAGCGCTTGGCCAATTCCTTGAGGGTGCTCACGTCGAGATTGCGGTAGTGAAAGTAGTCTTCGAGCTTCGGCATCCAGCGCGCCAGGAAGCGGCGATCCTGGCAAATCGAATTGCCGCACATCGGCGAGGTGCGGGTCGGCACATATTCCTTGAGGAATTCGACCATCTGCGCTTCCGCCGCCGCCTCGTCCAGCGTGGCGGCTTTCACTTTGTCGATCAAGCCGGATTTGGCGTGGGTGGATTTGTTCCACGCATCCATGCCGTCCAGCACGCTGTCGGGCTGATGCACCACCAGCACCGGAGCTTCGGCGACGGTTTCCAGATTGTTGTCGGTGATCACCAGCGCGATTTCGATCACGCGATCGGTGTCCGGGTTTAAGCCGGACATTTCCATGTCTATCCAGATAAGGTAATTTTGATTTTGTGCCATAATTAGCCGGACTGTTGTTGAAAGTTCTGTTGCTGAACGCCCGGATTGTTGAACCATGAGACGCGTATTGTGTCACAACCGCGTCCCTTGCGAACACTGAATCTATACCCCTATGACCGCCACGCAATTCACCTTTATTTTCATCGCCGCTTTGGCGTTCGCCACACTTGCCAGGCTGTGGCTGGCACGCCGGCATGTTGCGCACATTGCCGCGCATCGCGCCGAGGTTCCCGCCGCGTTCCGTGAAAGAATCGGGCTGGGCGATCACCAGAAAGCCGCCGACTACACCACGGCAAAAACACGCTTTGCAATGCTGGGCGTCCTGTTCGATGCCGCGCTGCTGCTGGCTTTTACGCTGGCAGGCGGCATTCAGTTCATCGCCGACATCAGCAACGCATGGTTCAGCGCGCCGCTCGCACAGGGGATGGCCGTCATCGTTGCGGTGCTGCTGATCTCCGCGCTGCTGGAAACCCCATTCGGCCTGTATCAGACCTTCGTCATCGAAGCGCGTTTCGGTTTCAACAAAATGACTTTCAAGCTGTACCTCAAGGACGCGCTGAAAGGCCTGCTGATCGGCGCGATCCTCGGCCTGCCGCTGCTGTTCGGCGTATTGTGGCTGATGGAGCGCATGGGCGGCTACTGGTGGCTGTACGTGTGGTTGGTGTGGGTGTCGTTCAGCCTGCTGATCCTGTTCATCTACCCTTCGTTCATCGCGCCGCTGTTCAACAAGTTCACGCCGATGCGGAATGAGGCGATGAAAGCACGCATCGAAGCCTTGCTCGCCCGTTGCGGCTTTACCGCTCAGGGCCTGTTCGTGATGGACGGCTCGAAGCGCAGCGCGCACGGCAACGCCTACTTCACCGGCTTCGGCAAGACCAAGCGCATCGTATTTTTCGACACCCTGCTGGAACACTTGAGCATCAATGAAGTCGAGGCGATCCTGGCGCATGAACTTGGCCATTTCAAGCGCCGCCATGTGCTGAAACGCATCGCGGTGACCTTCGCCATGAGCCTGGGATTTTTGTGGCTGCTCGGCCTGCTGATGCAGACCGCATGGTTCTATCAAGGCCTGGGCGTCAACACCCCCTCCACCGCGCTTGCGCTGCTGCTGTTCTTCCTGATTCTGCCGATATTCACTTTCATATTCGGCCCGGTCATGTCGGCTTATTCGCGCAAACACGAGTTCGAGGCCGATGCTTATGCCGCCAGGCAAACCGCCGCCGGAGATCTGGTCAACGCGCTGGTCAAGCTGTATCAGGACAATGCAGCTACGCTGACCCCCGACCCGCTGTATTCCGCGTTCTACGATACCCACCCGCCGGCCATGGTGCGCATCGCCCGCCTGCAAACCCTGTAACTCATAACCCCATCTCTTAAAATCCAACCAAGGAGAA
>JANONV010000200.1:0-1794 GCA_031421015.1 Gallionella sp.
CCTCAACTGCCCACCTACAAGATTTTGTGAGGTTTTTAGAGATAACTTGTCAACTTTAGTCGGCAAAGCGGCGTTATTGGACTGCCGTCAGAAAAGTTATCGGGTAAAGCTGACCGGCGACTTGGCTATCGTTTTTTGGTAGCTTGGTCGAATGGCTATGCAAAGCGGGCGGAGTTGTTTAGAATTGACGCTGAAGGCACAGAAGCTTTCGCATTTTTAAAATACTTTAATCGTAAAACGGAGAAAACATGAAGTCTATTATCGTAAGCATGATTGCAGCAGCAGGATTGGTGGTCGCAGGCAGCGCGCTGGCGGTCGATATGCCGCCACTGGCAAAGAAGCATAATTGTGTCGCTTGTCACTCTATTGAAAAGAAGATGGTCGGTCCGAGCTGGAGGGATATTTCCAAAGCCTACAATAACGCCGGCGCAACCGGTTCCGCTGTTGATCCGGCAGCATACAAGGTCAGCAACAAAGTTGCTGACCTTCTGGCGAAAAACAATAGCAAGACTGCCGAAGAATGGTTGCTGAAAAAAGTGTCCAAAGGCGGTGCGGGAGACTGGGGTACCATGCCCATGCCGGCCAACGATCCAAGCGGCGCCAAGGCAGCCGACTTGAAGGAATTGGACAAGTTCATTATGGGTTTGGAGAAAAAGTAACCAGCAAGCCTGACTTGAGTTCTTCGACTTTGCTTGTGAGAGACTTAGTTTAAGCGTCGAGCGTAATCCTCAAAGAAGCCGGTGTAAGCCGGCTTTTTTGTTGTCTGTGTATTTATCTGTTCGCGCGTAAGGGCATCTCTAAAAATTCAGATTTCGCCCAAATGCAAGGCGCGGAAAAAATTTGCGAGCATCCGCTGTGCGGATTGCCTGCTTACCCCACTTCGCAGCGCCGCATATGTATGATATGTAAGCAAGAAATTTTTTCCGCAACGCCGCAGTTGGGATGAAATGTGGATTTTTAGAGGTGCCCTTAAAATTGACAAGCAGCGCGCTCCCTCTGCATAATCGGCAAACATACTTTCAGGGGTTAGCCATGCCATGCCGTTTCGCTCGTTCGCTGCTGCTTGCCGCCGTCACACTGACCCTGCTGGGCTGTGAAAAATCTTCCACCACAGCGCTGAGCACCTCCGGCGAACTGGCCGTGCGCATCGGCGCATCGGCGCCGTTGACCGGCCCGCAGGCGCACATCGGCAAGGACAACGAAAGCGGCACCCGCATGGCGATAGATGACGCCAACGCCAAAGGCATCGTCATCGGCGGGCGCAAGGTGCGTTTCGAGCTGATCAGCGAAGACGATCAGGCCGACCCCAAGACCGCGACCATCGTCGCGCAAAAGCTGGTGGATAACAAAGTCAGCGGCGTGATCGGCCATCTTAATTCCGGTACCAGCATCCCAGCCTCCAGGATCTACCACGATAACGGCATAGCCCAGATTTCACCCTCCGCCACGGCGGTCGCCTACACCGCGCAGGGTTTCAAAACGGCATTCCGCGTGATGGCGAACGACGCGCAACAAGGCCGCGTGCTGGGCGAATACGCGACCAGGAATCTGGGCGCGAAAAAGATCGCGGTCATAGATGACCGCACCGGTTATGGGCAGGGTTTGGCGGACGAGTTCATCAAATCGGCGCGGGCGAATGGCGCGCAAATCGTGGCGCATGAATACACCAACGACAAGGCGTATGACTTCACTGCGGTGCTGACGGCGGTCAAGGGCAAGCGGCCCGATTTGCTGTTTTATGCCGGGATGGATCCGCAAGCGGGCCCGATGGCGAAGCAGCTCAAAGCGCTCGCG
>JANONV010000201.1:0-1919 GCA_031421015.1 Gallionella sp.
ATCCGAGCCACTACGTCGCGCCGCTGTTCCACTGGTTCTCCGGTGCGGCGATGCTGGGCGCGTTCTTCATACTCACCGATCCGGTCAGCAGCCCCACCACCAACAAGGGGCGATTGATCTATGCGGCGGGTGCCGCCTTACTCACTTACCTGATACGCGTGTTCGGCGGTTTTCCGGACGGTGTCGCCTTCGCCACCTTGCTGATGAACATATGTGTGCCGCTGATCGTGCTGTACACCCAGCCAAAAGTCTTTGGAAAAAAAGACGGGGGCAAAAAGGCCGGGGGTTTTGGCAAAAAGGATCGGCCATGAGACGCAGCATGGCGAAAGCATCCGTTTACACCGCGCTCAACCTGCTGTTCTTTGCGGTGATCGGCACGGCCTTGCTGGCCTTGACCTACCAGCTGACGCACGACCCCATCGCGCGCAGCGAAGAAGCGGAGAAACTGAAACTGATCACCCAGATCGCTCCAGCGTCGATTTACGACAACGACATCATGAAAGACACTGTGCAACTCGCGGCAGATAAATTGCTGGGCAACGATGACGCGACCATCGCCTACCTCGGCCGGCTGAAAGGACAACCCTCCATCGCGGTGCTGCAGGCCATTGCGCCGGACGGCTATAGCGGCAAGATCCGCCTGATCATCGCCATTCACATCAATGGCGGGATCGGCGGCGTGCGCGTAATATCCCACAAGGAAACCCCCGGCTTGGGCGATTACATCGAGATCGCCAGGAATAACTGGATCACCGGCTTCAACGATACGTCGCTGAGAAACCTTAAGGACAGCGACTGGAAAGTAACAAAGGATGGCGGACAATTCGACTACATGGCCGGCGCCACCATCACCCCGCGCGCCGTGGTGAAAGCAGTGCATAAGGCATTGCAGTATGTTAAGGCAAACCGCGGCAAGTTGTTCGCTGCAAACACCCCAACCCCTCCCGGCCTCCCCTTGTCAGGGGAGGAGCAAAGGAAGCTGGAAGGTGTGGATGAAAATAAAAAATGAATATTCTGAAACTATTTGCTCAAACCGCCCCAAATTCCTCCCCTGACAAGGGGAGGCCGGGAGGGGTTAAGGAGAAAAAATGACCTCTCAAGAATTCAAAGACATCTTTCACAACGGTCTGTGGAAACAAAACGCCGGCGTGGTGCAACTGCTCGGGCTATGCCCGTTGCTGGCGATCAGCAACTCGGTGGTGAATGCGCTCAGCCTGGGCCTGGCCACTACCCTGGTGATGGCTTTGTCGGGCAGCGGTGTAGCCGCGATACGCGAAGTGATCCCCAACGAAGCGCGCATCCCGGTGTACGTGTTGCTCATCGCGGTGCTGGTCACCATCGTGCAGTTTCTGATGAATGCCTATGTACACTCCCTGTACCTGGTGCTGGGCATCTTCATTCCGCTGATCGTCACCAACTGCATCGTGCTGGCGCGCGCCGAATCGTTCGCCTCGAAGAACGGCGTGCTCGCCTCCGCGCTGGACGGCATCGCGATGGGTCTTGGTTTGACGGCGGTACTCACCGTGCTGGGCGGCATCCGCGAGATCTTCGGACACGGCACGCTGCTGTCCGGCATTGATCTGGTGTTCGGTGAAGCGGCGAAGTCGCTGGTGATCACCGTCATACCGAATTATCACGGCTTCCTGCTCGCGATCCTGCCGCCCGGTGCATTCATCACACTGGGCATGCTGATCGCGGGAAAGAACTGGCTGAACCTGCGCGCCGAACAAAAGACACGCGGTGGCAACGCCGCTGTTGCGCCGGTGGATGGCGGATATGCGCCTGCCGCACACTGAGCAGGTGTTGTTGTCATCTACTTTAGAGGTACCCTTTATATTGAGCGTCATAGAGCGTAGGTTGGGTTAGCGGCTTTTTCGCGTAACCCAACAGCTTGTAGAATGATGTTGGGTTACGCGAAA
>JANONV010000202.1:0-3265 GCA_031421015.1 Gallionella sp.
CCGGCGTTTCTTTCAAACGCTTGCCGCGCCCCTGCCTGACCACATCGATGAATTGCTGATGGATTTGCGTGAGCATCTGCTTGATATATTCCTGGTCTGACTGTTTGGCCGGAGAGAACGGGTCGAGGAATCCCTTGTTGGCGCCGGCCGTGATCAGGCGGCGCTCCACGCCGAGCTTGTTCATTGTGCCGGTGAAGCCGAAACCATCCATCAACACCCCGATGGAGCCGATCAAACTGGCCTTGTCCACGAATATCTTGTCCGCCGCAGCCGCCACGTAATAGCCGCCGGACGCGCAAATATCTTCGACCACCACATACAGCGGAATGGCCGGATGCAGGGCGCGCAGACGGCGAATCTCGTCATTGATCTGCCCGGCTTGCACCGGGCTGCCTCCCGGACTGTTGATGCGCAGGATCACACCCTGCGTGCCTTTGTCCTTGAACGCATCCTGCAGACTGGGGATCAGGTTGTCGGCGCTCGCCGCGCTATCCGCCGCGATCACGCCCTGCAGATCGATCAGCGCGGTGTGTTTGCCGGTGCTCAACGCGGAATCACTTTTGCCCAGCCAACCCATGAAAATAAACAGCACGACAAACAGATAGCCGAACGTCAGCGTCTTGAAAAATATCCCCCAGTGCCGTGTCCGGCGCTGTTCCTGCAAGGCAGACATGGCCAGTTTCTCCAGCACGGCGCGCTCCCAGTTGTTGTTTTGATCTGACATTGTGACTCCTTAAATTTATTGGTGAGTGGTAATTGGTAAGTGGGGAGTGGGGAGTGGTTTTTCCACTTTCCACTGAGGTGCGTAGCACCGCTCCACTCCCCACTCCCTAGCCTTTAAGCATTCGCCTTAAACCACGCCCTCAATTCGGCAAAGTTTTCCACCAGCGCAAGCGGGTTCAATTCCCGCAATTGCTGCGGCGGATGCGCGCCGTGTCCCACCGCGACCACATCCACTTGAGCATTGTGCGCCATCTGCACATCGTGCGTGGTATCGCCCACCATCAGGGTGCGCCCGGCACTGACACCCAGCTCCTCCATCAGTTCAAACAGCATCGCCGGATCAGGCTTGGATACGCTGCGGTCTGCGGTGCGCGTCGCATGAAAATAATTTTGCATGGCGACAGATTCCATGGCCCGGCGCAATCCGGCATGGCTTTTGCCGGTCGCCACACCCAGCCAGTAACCGGCATCGTGCAATTCTTCTACGGTTTCTCGCGCGCCCTCAAACAACGGGATGCTTTCATCCTGCGCCAGAAAATGATGGCGGTAACGCGCCACCAGATCGGGGCACATCGCCACCGGCAAATCGGGCACAGCATGACGCAACGCCTGCTCCAGACCCAGCCCGATCACATGCCGCGCGGTCTCGTCATCGGGTACGGCCAAACCCAGATCGCGGCACGCAGCCTGTATCGAGCCCGAAATCACCGCAGTCGAATCCATCACCGTGCCATCCCAGTCGAACACGATCAGATCGTAACGTTTTACCATGCACACCGCCAAAAAATCAAGGCGCGGATATTACCACCTTCGTGCCACGCGCCCAAGCTGTGCCACAATGCGCACATGCAAAAATCTCCACACACCGAATGGCTGTTGTATTGCCGCCCCGGTTTCGAACAGGATTGCGCGCAGGAAGCGCTGCGCCAGGCGAAGCAACAAAAGCCCGTCATCATCACCGAGCAACCTGCCGTCCTCGCCGATAGCGGCTATGTCATCGTTGCGCTCAACGATCAAACGCTGTCCTATCGTGAACTGATCTTCGCGCGGCAGTTGATCTGCCTGCATCAAACCATCGCGGCACTTCCGGAACGTGACCGCCTCACACCGATACTCAATGCCATCGCCACCCTGCCCGGCAGCTTCGGCACGCTGTGGCTGGAAGTACCCGACACCAACGAAGGCAAGCTGTTGGCTACCTTTACGCGACGGTTCCAGCCGTTGCTGGAAACCGCGCTGCGCGAACAAGGACGCTTGCAGGACAACACACAAAATACCGTTCGCCCTAAGCCTGTCGAAGGGTCAGCCCGAAAAGGGAAGTTACCGCGCCTGCACATTTTCTTTCCCGATAAATCTTCCGTGCTGATCGGCAGCAGCGACACACACAACAGTTCAGATGCGATCATGGGCATCGTCCGCCAGTCCATGCCCGCCGAAGCGCCGAGCCGCTCCACGATGAAACTTGCCGAGGCAATCGAGGTGTTCATGGATCGTAGCGAACAGACGCGTTTGTTGCGGCAAGGCATGCAGGCAGTGGATCTGGGCGCGGCGCCCGGCGGCTGGACCTGGCAACTGGTCAAGCGCGGCATGCGCGTGACGGCGGTAGACAACGGCCCGATGAAGGGCGCGTTGATAGATCATCCGCTGGTACAGCATCTCAAACAGGACGGCTTCAAATACGCGCCGCGCAAAGCGGTGGACTGGCTGGTCTGCGACATGGTGGAAAAACCCTCCAAGGTTGCCGAGCTGATCGGTGTATGGTTCGCGGCGGGCTGGTGCAAACACGCCATCTTCAATCTGAAACTGCCGATGAAGCAGCGCGTCGCCGCGCTGGACAGCGCGTTGGGCGGCATCCGCCAACGGCTGGATGAAGAAGGCATCAACTACCGGATGATGGCGAAACAGCTTTATCACGACCGCGAGGAAGTAACGGTGTTTTTGACCAAGACTAAGGGTTAAGAATATAGGGTGCGCTGTGCGCACCATGGTGCGTGGAACGCACCCTATATTCTTAACCCTTAGTCGTTGCCCCGATTGTTGCCCCGATTGTTGCCCCGATTGTTGCCCCGATTGTTGCCGATTGTTGCCGATTGTTGTCCCCGATTGTTGCCGATTGTTTCGATTGTTTATGCTTGGCGACGCAAGAAAAAGTGACCATCTGCCGGGCTGCCCCAGCGGTGTTGGTTTTAATTGTTGGGTATCGCTACGCTCAACCCAACCTACGTTAAAAATTCAGCCGTGTAGGATGTAGGATGGGTTGAGCACAGCGATACCCATCAATCGAACCTATCAATCAAACCCACCTTCCCGCTCCCCATATTCCAATTCCCCACTCACCTCACCCGCCCAATCTTCCGTCAAAATACCCGCTTGCACGTAACGATGAAATGACGAATGCGGCCAATCTGCCACCCGCTTCACCAAGCCGTGTTTGACCGGATTGATGTGGATGTAATCAACATGCCGCGAAAAATCCGCCTCGTCGCGAATGAGGTGCTCCCAATAACGCCGCTGCCATATTCCACGTTCACCTTTGCGTTGG
>JANONV010000203.1:0-2260 GCA_031421015.1 Gallionella sp.
CAGCATCACGGTTTGCAGCAGCGCCATGTCGGGCCGGCCTTTGACCTGCTTCAGCAGCTTGGCGTAATCGCCCGCCTGCGGTTCATCGCCGCCGCCCAGATCCAGGCCGAACTCCTTGAAGAATTCGCGCACCGCCTCCAGCTTTTCCGGAGTCGGGCCTTCATGCACGCGGTACAACACCGTATGCTGGCGTTCGTTCAGGAAATTGGCCGTGCACACATTGGCCGCCAACATGCATTCCTCGATCAGGCGGTGGGCATCGTTGCGAATCACGGGCACGATGCGCTCGATCTTGCCGCTATCGTTGAACACCATCTGTGTTTCTATGGTCTCGAAGTCTATCGCGCCGCGCTTCTCGCGCGCTTGCAGCAAGGTCTTGAACAAGGTATGCAAGTGATTAATGTGCGGCAGAACGGCAGCGAACTTAAGTGCATTTTCCCCTTGCGGATTGGCCAGCATGTCCGCCACCTGGTTATAAGTCAGACGCGCATGAGAGAACATCACCGACGGATAGAAGCGATATTTCTCGATGTCGCCCCTGTCATTGATTTGCATGTCGCACACCATGCACAAACGCTCGACATCCGGGTTGAGCGAGCACAGGCCGTTGGATAATTCCTCCGGCAGCATGGGAATGACGCGGCGCGGGAAATACACCGAATTGCCGCGGTTCAGCGCTTCCTTATCCAGCGCATCGCCGGGCTGCACATAATGGCTCACATCGGCAATCGCCACGACCAAACGAAAGCTGTTGCCCTGGGGTTCACAATAGACCGCGTCGTCAAAATCGCGCGCGGTTTCACCATCTATGGTGACCAACGGCAGCTTGGCGACACTCTCGCGTCCGGCGTAATCCTCAGGCGACACTTTCGGCGCAAACTTTTTGGCCAGGCGCCTGGTGTCATCCGGAAACTCGTTCGGCAGATCATGCTTGCGTAACGCGATCTCGATTTCCATGCCGGGGTCGGCGTAGTTGCCCAGCACCTCCACGATGCGGCCGATAGGCTGAGCGTTTTTGCTCGGCTGCTTCATTATTTCCAGCACCACCACCTGCCCCGCCGTTGCTGCACTGCGTTCGCCAGGCGCGACCAGAATATCCTGACTGATGCGGCGATTCTCCGCCACCACAAATTGGATGCCATGCTCCTCATACAAGCGCCCTACCAGACGTGTCGTGCCATGCTCCAGCACTTCCACGATACTGGCTTCGCGCCGACTGCGGCGATCCATACCGCTCACGCGTGCCATCACGGTATCGCCGTGCAACACCTTGTGCATTTCTTTGGCGCTCAGCACCAGATCGGGGCTGCCGTCCTCCGCGATCAGGAAACCAAAACCGTCAGGGTGGCCTTGTACCTTGCCTTTAATCAAATCAAGTTTATCCATCACACAAATCGCCTGCTTGCGGTTACGCATGATCTGACCGTCGCGCTCCATGGCGCGCAGGCGGCGCGTAAACAACTCGGCCTCCTGTTCCTGGATGTGCAACATCTGGCATAACTCTTCTTCGGCCAGCGGCACGCCCCGCTCGGCCAGCAATTGCAAAATGTACTCGCGGCTGGGTAACGGATGTTGGTACTGTTCGCGCTCTCGTTCCAGAAACGGGTCGAGCTCACGGATGTTCTTTTTCTTACTTGTCATTGACAGCCTATCCTATAACGATTAAATTACGCGCCCTCAAGCAATCTAAGCCCAGATGGCGGAATTGGTAGACGCGCACGGTTCAGGTCCGTGTGCCGCAAGGTGTGGAGGTTCGAGTCCTCTTCTGGGCACCAGTACAGCAATCAACAGCCCGGCAATCAGCAGCGCCATTCCACTTTAGGGCGTCTCTATAAATTCAAAATCCTAAGCGAGGCAAGGCGCGAAAGAAAGTCCGCGCAACCCATCTATTTTGATATGTAAGCGTTAAAATTTCTTGCGCAACGCAGTATCGCGACGGAGTTTGGATTTATAGAGATGCCCTTTACATGCCTTGCCCCAAACGAATCCCCAGCCTTGCGATTTTCATGCAACGAGGAAAATCATGGTGTGCGCATATCCTGAAAAGCGATTATGCTGGGAAGAGCAAGACACTGCATCAAAAATTACCGCGCTGAAGCAGGCTACCCAAACCGCGGTGCTGATTGTAGCAGGAATGAACGGGGATGTGCCGGGCAAACCTTCTGGCAAGGCAGGAATGCAGCCCCGAACAAATTAGCTGAAGGGCTCGGTTCGGCCCATCTACCAATCCGGCAAGTGAAGATTTTTTTCAAGGAGACAC
>JANONV010000204.1:0-3894 GCA_031421015.1 Gallionella sp.
GTCATATCCGGTGGCAGTGTAGGCCGTCTTTCCGGCCCTTCGACATGCTCAGGATAAACTGACCTGTGGTCAGGCCGGAATCCAGCGGTTTTATCCAAATATGCTTTTAGGTTTTGTCCCGCGTTGCGGGGAATTTTTTACTGTCTGGATTCCGGCCTGCGCCGGAATGACCAATTTTTTGGGAGCTTATGGGTTTCCCGGTAATATTTTGAGATGTCCATGAATTATTCCGAACTGGCTCCGGCCTACATCCGCGCCATTGCGCCTTATCAGCCCGGCAAACCGATCTCCGAGCTGGAGCGCGAACTGGGCATCACGGGTATCGTGAAACTGGCCTCGAACGAAAATCCGTTGGGGGCCAGTCCCAAAGCGGTTGCTGCGGCACGCGCCGCGCTGGATCAGATCAGCCTGTATCCGGATGGCAACGGCTATGCGCTGAAGGAGGCGCTGGTCAAGCGTTATGCAGTGTCGTTCGATCAGGTATTCCTGGGTAATGGTTCGAACGATCTGCTGGAGTTGGCGGCGCGGGCTTTCCTGACTGCGGGCGACAAAGCGGTGTATGCCGATCATGCTTTTGCCGTTTATCCATTGGCGATCCAGGCGGTCGGTGCGACGGGCATCAGCGTACTGGCCAAGGACTATGGCCATGATCTGGATGCGATGCGCACTGCCGCAGTGAAACAAGGCGCGAAGATGATCTTCATCGCCAACCCGAACAACCCGACCGGCACATTTTTGTCCGGTGCTGCATTGCACGCGTTCATGCGCGCCTTGCCGGAGAACATCCTGGTGGTTCTGGATGAGGCGTATAACGAGTACCTGCCGGTGGAGTGCCGCTACGACAGCGTGAGCTGGCTGGGGGAGTTCCCCAATCTGATCGTCTCGCGGACTTTTTCCAAGGCTTACGGCCTGGCCTCGCTGCGCGTGGGTTATGCGTTTGGAAATTCGCAAGTGATGGACATGCTGAATCGCGTGCGGCAACCGTTCAACGTCAACAGTGTCGCGCAGGCTGCAGCGGTGGCGGCGTTGCAGGATGCGGATTTCGTGCAGCAGACTTTTTTGATGAACCGGCGCGGCTTGAAACAGATCACGGGCGGGCTGAGAAAACTGGGGCTGGAATTCATTCCTTCGTTCGGCAACTTCGTCAGTTTCAAAATCGACAACGCGGCACGCATTTATCGCCGCATGCTGGAGCTGGGTGTGATCGTGCGCCCTATCGCCAGTTACGCCATGCCGGATTATTTGCGCGTGAGCATCGGTCTGGAAACAGAGAATGAAAAATTTTTGTCTGCGTTGCAGCAGGCGCTTGGAGAGAAATAAATGATTATCGTAATGGGAAAAGATGTCACTGACGAGCAGATCGGCGCCGTGGTGAAAAGACTGGAAACCGCCGGATTAAAAGCCAACATTTCACGAGGCATCGAGCGCACCGTGATCGGCGCAATCGGCGATGAACGCCCGTTAAGCGAAGAAATGTTCACGCCGCTGCCCGGCGTGGAGTCGGCGATGCATATCGCCAAGCAATACAAAATCGTGTCGCGCGAATCGCACAAGGAAAATACCGTGATCGACATCGGCGGCCTCAAGTTGGGCGGCAATCAGATCCAGATCATCGCCGGACCCTGTTCGGTCGAGACTCAGGAGCAGATGGACCTGTCGGCCAGGTTCGTGCATGAGGCCGGTTGCCGTTTGATGCGCGGCGGCGCGTTCAAACCGCGCACCAGCCCTTATACCTTTCAGGGCAAGGGCGTGGAAGGACTGGACATGTTCCGCAAAGCGGCCAGCAAATACAAGCTGCCCATCGTCACCGAGCTGATGGATGTCCGCATGCTGGAAACTTTCATGGACAACGATGTGGACGTGATCCAGATCGGCACGCGCAACATGCAGAACTTCGACCTGCTCAAGGAAGTCGGTCGCATCAACAAGCCGGTGATCCTGAAGCGCGGCATGTCGGCGACCATCAACGAATGGCTGATGGCGGCGGAATACATCGCGGCGGGCGGCAATCACAACATTATTTTCTGCGAGCGCGGCATCCGCACCTTCGAGACTTATTATCGCAACGTGCTGGACGTGACCGCGATACCCGTGCTGAAAAAAGAAACCCACTTGCCGGTCATCGTGGATCCTTCCCACGCGGGTGGCAAAGCGTGGATGGTGCCAGCCTTGTCGCAGGCTGCAATCGCAGCAGGCGCGGACGGCTTGCTGGTCGAGATGCACCCGAACCCCTGCGAGGCGTGGTGCGATGCGGATCAGGCGCTCACCCCGCAGGAACTGAAGAATTTAATGGGCACGCTGGGCGGGATCGCTAAGGCGATAGGTCGCACGCTGTAGGGGCGTATGGCATACGCCCTTGGTGGCGCATCGGGAAAGGGCGTATTGCCATACGCCCCTACAATCTACAGATGAAATTAAGGTAGCAAACAATGCCAACCCCACTATTCAAAAAAATCGTCATCTTCGGCGTAGGCCTGATCGGCGGCTCGTTCGCGCTGGCGTTGCGCAAAGCCGGTGCGGTTGGAGAGGTGGTGGGCTTCGGGCGCAGTGCTACAACATTGCAACATGCGTTGCAGCTCAACATTATTCACCGCATCGGGCAAGACATCGCCAGCGAAGTCAATGATGCCGATTTGATATTGCTGGCGACTCCGGTCGGGCAAATAGCAGAACTGCTGGCGCGCATCGCGCCGCATCTGGGCACACACACGCTGGTCACCGACGGCGGCAGCACCAAGAGCGACGTGGTGCGCGACGCTTACGCGCAACTGGGCGGCAAGGTGGCGCAGTTCGTGCCCGCGCACCCCATCGCCGGAACCGAGCAAAGCGGCCCGGCAGCGGCGCGCGCCGATCTGTATGCGGGCAAAAAAGTAGTGTTGACCCCGTTACCGGAAAATTCTGCTGATGTAATCGCGCGGGTGCAGGCAGCCTGGCAGGCTTGCGGTGCGCATGTCTATCAACTCACTCATGCAGAACATGATGCGGTGTTCGCGGCGGTCAGCCATTTGCCGCACCTGCTGTCGTTCGCGCTGGTGCATGATCTGGCGCAACGCGACAACCGCGATGTGCTGCTGTCGTTTGCCGCCAGCGGCTTTCGAGATTTCACCCGCATCGCGGCCAGCAGCCCGGAAATGTGGCGCGACATCTGCCTGTCTAACCGCGATGCTTTGCTGGGCGAATTGCGTTTGTACATTGCCGAGTTGAACCGCATCAGTACCGCGCTGGCAGGGGGAGATGCGGCAACGCTAGAACAAACCTTTCGCAGCGCGCAACAGTTGCGTTCCGCTTGGCCAAATCCGCAATGAAAATGTCTACCATGAAAACCTTGGCCATGAAAACCTTGGCCATGAAAAACCCAGCAATGAAAATCATGCCAGAAATTTCTGGCAAACATTTCGCATGGCTGATTTTTGTTTTCGCGGTCATCTGGTTCGGCACGTTGGAATACCGCAAGCTGGTCAAGCCCGACGAAGGACGCTACGCCGAGATCGCACGCGAGATGGCGGTGAGCGGGGATTGGGTGACGCCGCGCTTGAACGATCTCAAATACTTCGAGAAGCCGCCGCTGCAATACTGGGCGACCGCAACCGCTTACCAGTTGTTCGGTGAGCACCACTGGACTTCGCGCCTGTGGCCTGCGCTGACCGGATTTGCCGGAATTTTTTTGGTGTGGTTGGTCGGCTCGCGCTTGTTTGGGCGCGAGGCGGGGCAGTATGCCGCACTGCTGCTGGGCAGCAGTACACTGTATGCGCTGATTGCGCACATCAACACGCTGGACATGGGCGTGACGTTTTTCATCACACTGGCTATCGCCGGTTTGTTGCTCGGGCAAACTGAAACGGATCGCAACAAGCAACGCAACTGGATGCTACTGGGCTGGGCGGGCATGGCACT
>JANONV010000205.1:0-4294 GCA_031421015.1 Gallionella sp.
TGCGTAGCCCATTCAGGATCGGCTTTGAGGAACCATTTGACGAAGTGCTCGAACTGTTTGCCCCGCTTGAGCGGGTCGGCATCGAGGCTGTTGTAGAAATCAGAGAATTGACCGGGCATTTATCGCTCAACTATTCTTGGATGGCTGAAAAACACTCTACTCTGTCTGGATAGCGTTCAACCATGCGAATCAAAATGGCTTAGGGGCTGACTTTGACCTTCAAGTCCAGCTTGACTATACGGTCGGCGAAGAATTGCAGTTGTTCTGCGGACAGAGCGGACAGGCGCGGCGCTTCCGCTTGCATCGAAGGCCGCGCCAGGGTGTAGAGCAACACGCCTTGCGGTTTGTGCCCGTCGCGCAGCAGTGCTGAAACGAATTCGAGGTAGTCGTCTTCGTCCTGACGCGAGGGCGGTTCGCCGTCCAGCGCGAACCAGCAGGTTTGCAGCCAGGTTGGGCAGCATGCGATGGCGGCGATGAGGTTGTCGCGGACTTTGCCGATGCTGGTCTTGGTATCGTTGATGAGTCGCATCCCCGCCGCGCTGGCACGATCCAGCTTGAACCATACTTCGCCGTTGAGCTTCGCCATCTCGCGCAAGCCTTGCTGAACCGAACTGCGATGCAGCAGGCTGCCGTTGGTGATCAGCACGGTTTTTACGGTTTGCGGCAAGGCAACTTCGGCACGCACTCGCGCGATCAGTTCGATGACCTGGGCGAATTCCGCGCTGCTGGTCGGTTCGCCATTGCCGGATAGCGCGATGTCGTTGATGCGCCGCGCTTCTTCCGGAACGCGCGTCTGCATGAAATCGCCATGCAGTAATTCATCAAGAAAACCGCGCAGTTCGCTTTCCAGGACGGTTAAATCAATAGTCGGCGCAGTTCCGCGCGTGAGATCGGGAACCTGGCAATAGATGCAGCGCCAGTTGCAGGCGTTGTTGGGATTGAGATTGACGCCGACCGAGACCCCGCCGGCGCGGCGCGATATCACCGGATAGACATAGCGCAACGCCGCGCTGTCGCGGTCGTGATTTACAACATCAAGAATCTTGCCTGTCTTGCTCACCATCGAAGGGCCAATCAAGATTTGCCTAGTGGCAGAAATTTCGCAGGATCAACCGGCTTGCCGAAACGGCGCACTTCAAAATGCAACTTGACCTGGTCGGCATCGGTGTTGCCCATCGCGGCGATTGTTTGCCCGCGCGTGACGCTCTGCCCTTCCTTCACCAGTATCTTGTCGTTGTGCGCGTAGGCGCTGAGATAAGTCTTGTTGTGCTTGATGATGATCAGCTTGCCGTAACCGCGCAGCCCGCTGCCGCTATACACCACCTTGCCGGACGCACTGGCGACAACCGGCTGACCGAGCTTGCCGGCAATGTCGATACCCTTGCGATTGGCCGATTCGGAAAATTGGGCTATCAATTTACCCTGAGCGGGCATACTCCATTCCAGCGCGGGCTCTTCGACCTCAACAACGGTATCGTCCGTTTCGGCAACAGGTTTGTCCTCCGCTTTGGCAACCGTTGTGACAACGGGTGTGGTCTGCTGCTGGACTTTCTCGATCTGCGCCATGGCCGCCTCGCTGTAGGGATACTTCACCAGCTTGGGCTGTTCCTTGATCTGCGATTCAACTGCGGAGGCAGCGCGGGCGGCAGATGTTGATTTGCCCGGGAACAACCGAATCTCCTGGCCGATGGAGATCACTCTTGGATCCTTGATGCCGTTCAATTCGGCCAGTTCGCGATAAGCAAAACCGTAATTGAAAGCGATGCTGTACAGCGTGTCGCCCTTTTGCACGACATACGATTTGGGCCGCCAGTCTTTTTCGCGCTGGGATGTTTTATCCATAGCGGCGCTTTTCTTTTCAGCTTCAGCACGCTCAAACACCGGTGCGCGATGTCCCTTCGAGGAGCAACCCGCCAATAGGGCGGATAACAGCAACAACGTGCAAAATTGGTTTGATCTCATGCTTTCCCTATTAATAGCGGTACAAATTTCACTGCTTCCAGTTGGGTTTCGCGGAATCCGCGCGCATCGCGTTCGACCAGATACAGCCACTGCTCTTGCGCTCCAACCGGCAATACCATTCTACCACCGACCGCGAGCTGCTCCCGCAGCACGACCGACAGCTCGGGCGCGGCGGCGGCCATGATGATGCCGTCGAACGGCGCGGCCTCCGGCAAGCCGGCATTGCCGTCGGCATAGCGCACGCTGACGTTGCGTATCTTCAGATCGCGCAGTTGCCTTCTGGCGCGTTCATACAGCGGCTGAATGCGTTCCACGGTGTAGACCTCGCGTGCCACCCGCGCCAGCACCGCAGCCTGATAACCGCAGCCGGTGCCGATCTCCAGCACCCGCTCCAGCGTCCCTGCCGACCGCAATACCTCGATCATGCGCGCCACGATGTAAGGCTGGGAAATGGTCTGGTTGAAATTGATCGGCAGCGACACGTCGTCGTATGCACGACTCGCCAATGCCTCATCGACGAACAAATGGCGCGGCACTTCGAACATCGCCGCCAGCACTGCTTCGTCCTTGATGCCCTGCTCGCGCAGACGCTCGATCATGCGCGTACGGGTGCGCTGCGAGGTCATGCCGATGCCGCTATGACTCTTATTCATTGTCCCGTAGGGGCACGGTGCGCCGTGTCCGCACCGAGCCAACCGCGCACCGCATCGAGCTGGCCGTATTGGGTGAGATCAATTTGCAAAGGTGTGATCGAGACGCGCTGCTGCGCCAGGGCGTTAAAATCCGTGCCCTCGCCCGAGTCCTGCGCCTTGCCCGCCGCGCCCACCCAATACACGGTCTCGCCGTGCGGATTGCTGGCCTTCACCACCGGCTCCGCCTTGTGCCGCTTGCCGAGGCGCGTCACTTCAATGCCTTGCAATTGATCGTGGGGCAGATCCGGCACATTCACGTTGAGCAGCCAGGGATGGCTGTGCGTCTGCCCGGCAAAACGTTGAACCAACCCGGTGGCAACCCTGGCGGCAGTCACGTAATGTGCGAATTCTTTACCCGCCAGTGAAATCGCAATCGAGGGGATGCCGAGCAAAAATCCTTCCGTCGCCGCCGCCACGGTGCCGGAATAAATGGTATCGTCGCCCATGTTGGCTCCGGCATTGATGCCGGATACCACCATGTCCGGCTGCTGATCGAACATGCCGGTGACGGCGAGATGCACGCAATCGGTGGGCGTGCCATCGACGTAGTAAAAACCATTGGCGGCGCGGCGCGGTTTGAGCGGACGATCCAGCGTCAGGGAATTGCTCGCGCCACTGCGGTCCCGTTCGGGAGCCACCACGATGATGTCGGCGATCCTGGCCAGATGTTCGGCGAGACAGGCCAGGCCGGGGGCGAAATAACCATCGTCATTGCTGATAAGAATACGCATCGGGAGTTATGAATATGGGTTAATCAATTGCTGCGATTGTGCCATAAGTGAATTATTGTAGGGTGCGTTCCACGCACCAACTTTTTGTCAAAAGCGGTGCGTAGAACGCACCCTACCAAACCATCGTTTTATGTAACGCAAATAGCATTTAGGGCACCTCTAAAAATCCAAACTCCGTCGCGATGCTGCGTTGCTCAAAAATTTTTAACGCTTACATATCAAACATATGCGGCGCGCTAAAAATTTTTTCGCGCCTTGCCTAGCTTAGGATTTTGAATTTTTAGAGGTGCCCTAAAGAAACCGGATCGTCTGATCCAGTCACGACAGATGATACGCGCCACCCCCAAGCATCGCAATACGCTATGCACGAAGGCACAACGCCAACTTCTTCGCCCGCGACAAACTTTTAATTTCCATCTCCCGCTTCAGCGCGGCCGATTTATCAACACAGCTTTCCACAAACACCAACTTCACCGGCCCGCGTCCCCGCGTGTATTTGGAAGCTGTGCCCGCATTATGCGTCACGATGCGTTTGTCCAGATCGTTGGTTATGCCGCAGTATAGGGTGTCATCCGCACAGCACAGGATGTAGCAGACCCAGTTCACCCTTTAACCCTTCCCGTCCCCTCAAACCCCTCCCGGCCTCCCCTTGTCAGGGGAGGAGCGGTGGAGGAGTTGCGCCGTGTCCACACATAGGCCAACATCGCTGCAATCAACAGCATCACCGCCGCATTGCCCCAGCGTACATAAGGCGTGACGCCTTCATAGCCTTGCGCCAAGCCCAGCAGCACGGCTTCTTCATGTTGCGGCAATTGTTGCAACACTTTGCCGTCCGCGCCGATGATGGAAGTCACGCCGGTGTTGGTGGCGCGCAGCATCATGCGGCCGGTTTCCAGTGCGCGCAGTTGC
>JANONV010000206.1:0-5062 GCA_031421015.1 Gallionella sp.
GTAAAGAACGAACGTTCTTTTGTCAAGGATGTCGCATAAACAGGATTTTGTAGGTTGGGTTAGCGTTCTTTGCGTAACCCAACATTGTCCACGTCGGGTTACGCAAAGAACGCTAACCCAACCTACGAAGTTCAATCAATACTCCGAATACTTCTTCGCACTCCCGCGCACCTGCTCAGCCGGATATTTCGCCGCGTTCTTCTCCAACTTGTGCAGCGCGGCCTCCAGCAGATCCACTCCCAGCTTGTCTGATATGCGCACCAGATACAGCAGGATGTCGGCCAGTTCTTCGGCCACCACAGCTTTCTTTGCGGCATCAAGATTGCCAGACTGCTCTTCGCTCAGCCACTGAAAATGCTCCATCAGTTCGGCGACTTCCACCATCAGGGCCATGCTCAGATTTTTCGGCGAATGAAACTGATCCCAGTCGCGCGCCTCGGCAAACGCACGCAGCTTGTCGCGCAATATCAGCAGGTCGGATGGGTTGGGCATAGCGTGGCTCCGGTGAAGGGGAAACGTCAGCGGCTATTGTAATACGAGGCGGTTTTGTATTTGGCGGAGAAGGGGGGATTCGAACCCCCGTTAGGCTATAAACCTAAACACGCTTTCCAGGCGTGCGACTTAAACCGCTCATCCACCTCTCCGAAGGGCGCGCAGGATAAACCAGAACAGGCTTTGCCGCAATCAGAAATGGTTCTTCCACGCGCGCATGGCAGTGAATACACCCAGTTCACTGACACCCAGCTCGCTGGTGTCGATCAAGCCGCGCTGTTGCAGGGTGCGGATGATTTCCGGCTGGGTGCAGCGCAGGAAGGGGTTGGTGGCTTTTTCCAGCGCGATGGTGGAGGGCAGGGTGACCTGGTTTGCAGCGCGCAGTTGCTGGGTGGCGGCGGCGCGCTGTTGCACTTCGGGGTTGTTGGGTTCGCAGGCCAGCGCGAAGCGCAGGTTGGCGGCGGTGTATTCGTGGGCGCAGTACACGCGGGTGATGCCGGGCAGTTGTGCGAGACGTTGCAGGGAGCGGTGCAGTTGCGCCGGCGTGCCTTCAAAGTTCCTGCCGCAGCCCGCGCCGAACAGCACGTCGCCGCAGAACAAGATTTCCGGCGCGAGGTAGGCGATGTGGTCGTCGAGGTGGCCGGGGACTTCGATGATGCCAAACTCGACACCTGGCATGATGCCGAGCGAGCCGAGCTCTAGCCGGTCGCCTTCGCGCAGATCATGGGTGATGTGCGGGTTGCCGGGATGTCGCCGCCCATACACCGGTACGTTGTATACTTCGCGCAATTCCGCGATGCCGCCGATGTGGTCGGCGTGGCGGTGGGTACACAGGATAGCATCCAGTTGCAGGCCATGCGCTTTGAGGAATTCCAGCACCGGCGCGGCCTCGCCGGGATCGACGACGACAGCGTGCCGGCCGTTGTGGATAGCCCAGATGTAGTTGTCTTGCAGGGCGGGAATGGCGGTAATATTAAACATTGAACGAGTGGAACGGAAGCGATGCCAGATTGTAAGTTAACTGCGGAAAGTTTGAGCGAATGGTTTGCCACCCCGCAGGGCGGTTATGTGTTGTCGCGCGAACAGGCTTATTTCGATCGCACGGTGAGCGATATGTTCGGCTTCAACGCGCTGCAATTGGGTTTGCCCGAGCACGATTTTCTGCGCAGCAGCCGTATGCCGTTGCGACTGACCGGCGCAGATCAGGCCGGGGCTCAAGTGATGTTGTGCAGCGATGAACTGCCGTTCGATTGCGACAGTCTGGACCTGGTGTTGCTGCCGCACATTCTCGAGTTCGCCGAACATCCGCATCAGATTCTGCGCGAGGTGGAGCGGGTGCTGATGCCCGAGGGCAATCTGATCATCAGCGGTTTCAATCCGCGCAGTCTTTGGGGTTTGCGAAACACGCTGGGGGGCTTGCGCCGCGCACTGGGGAGCAAGCAAGACTACCCGTGGGGCGGCCATTTTATCGCGCTGCCGCGCTTGAAGGATTGGCTGGAGCTGCTCGGTTTCGAGGTGGTGGGAGGCCGTTTTGCGGCGTATGCGCCGCCGTTCCATCAAGCCAAATGGCTGGAGCGGTTTGCCTTTATGGAAGCGGCTGGCGATCGCTGGTGGGCGGTGAGCGGCGGGGTGTATTTTTTGCACGCGGTGAAGCGTGTGCAAGGGATGCGGCTGATCAAGCCGCAGTGGAACGCAGGGCTGGTACGCAAGCTGCTGCCGGTCGCGCCGAAGATGAACAACAAGATCACACAACGCAGGGACACGGCGCGCCGTGCCCGTACAGAAACATTTGAAGACACCTCTAAAAATCCATATTTCATCCCAACTGCGGCGTTGCGGAAAAAATTTCTTGCTTACATATAAATCATATGCGGCGCTGCAAAACGAAGTTTCAGAGTAGGGTAACCTTTAGGTTAGCCGGAACTAAAATTTTTTCCGCGCCTTGCATTTGGGCGAAATCTGAATTTTTAGAAATGCCCTTCAATAATTTTCAGGAATGAATAAAGAAATCACACCCGCAAGGAGTACGCCGTCAGACACCCGGACTTCGTCCGGTCATGACGCGGTAGAAATTTTTACCGATGGAGCGTGCAAGGGCAATCCCGGTGTGGGCGGATGGGGCGCATTGCTGCGTACCAAAGGGAAACAGCGCGAGTTGTTCGGCGGCGAGGCGCACACCACCAACAACCGCATGGAGCTGATGGGCGCGATCGCCGCGCTGGAGGCGTTGAAACGGCATTGCCATGTGCGTCTGCACACCGATTCAAAATATGTGCAGCAGGGCATCACCGCTTGGGTGCATGACTGGAAACGGCGCGGCTGGAAGACTACCAACAAGAAGCCGGTGAAGAACGAAGACCTGTGGCGCAGACTGGACGCGCTGGCGGCGCAACACCAGATCGAATGGGTATGGGTCAAGGGGCACGCCGGACACGACGGCAACGAGCGCGCCGATGAGTTGGCGAATCATGGTGTGGAAATGATGCAGTCGTAGAGCGAATTTCATTGAAATGCGGCGGGCGGACTCGCCCGACTAAAATCAAACCCGGAAACTCAAACCCGGAAAATCAAAACGGAAACAAGTGATGAGAAAAATCGTGGTGGATACCGAAACCACCGGGCTGGACCCCAAACAGGGGCACCGCATCATCGAACTGGCGGCGATCGAGCTGGAGGGACGCAAGGTGTCGCTGCGCCGCTTCCATCGCTATCTCAATCCCGAGCGCGAAATAGACGCGGGTGCGGTTGCGATACATGGCCTGACCTACGAGCGTTTGCAGAACGAGGCGAAGTTCGGCGATATTGCGGCCAGTTTTCTGGAATTCATCGCAGGCGCGGAGTTGATCATCCACAACGCGCCGTTCGATACCGGTTTCCTTAATCACGAACTGGGATTGATCGGGCTGCCGCCGTTGCAGAATGCGGTGGTGGACACGCTCAAGGTCGCGCGCGAAATGCACCCGGGCAAGAAGAACAGCCTGGACGCGCTGTGCGGCCGTTACGAAATAGACAACGCGCATCGCAGCCTGCACGGCGCGTTGCTGGACACCGAGTTGCTCGCTGAAGTGTATTTCGCCATGACGCGCGGACAGGAAAGTCTGCTCGGCGAAGACGCGCCAAAGACACGCAAGCCGGCGGTGTTGAGCACCGATGCGTCGCGCCCAAAGTTGCGCGTGTTGCAACCCAGCGCGGAAGAATTGGCCGGACACGCGCAACAACTTCTCGACATCGACAAGGCCAGCAAGGGCACGTGTTTGTGGAGGAAGCTTGAAAGTGCGGCGTAAGCTTGCTTCAACATCAGGCACGAATATGTTTTCGTGCCGCTCCGAACTAAGTCGGCCATGCATGGTCGTATTTGCCGTTACAGAATCTCATCTCATTAAGGTGTCATGAAAGTAATTCAGAACTCGCTGCGCAAACTTCCATTGTTGCCAGTATTGATAGGCGCGTTGCTGCTGCTTATTTATACGGTCACGCGCATTTATCTCATTGCCTACACCGGTATCGAATCAGCGCCGTTGAGCTTATGGCCGGGGATCTTCGCCAGAGGATTGTGGTTCGACATTGCCATTGTTTCCGTGCTGCTTGCGGCGGTATTTCTGTATGAAGCGCTGTTGCCGAACAGTTGGCGGAATAGCCGGTTGCATTTGGTGCTGCGGCTCGTATGGCTCTGGATAACTGCCGCGTTGCTGCTGTTTGGCGCTGTTGCGGAAGTGACCTTCTGGATGGAGTTTTCCACGCGCTTCAATTTCATTGCGCTGGATTATCTGATTTACACCCAGGAAGTCATCGGTAACATCCGCGAGTCTTATCCGGTCGGCTGGATATTGGCAGCGATAGGCACTCTGGCGGCATTGATAGTATTGCTGCTTTTCAAGTCGATAAGGCATGCGGACAGCAAACTGCTGACTGGAAAGCAGCGCATTTGGTTCGGTGTGGCAGCGGTCATTTTGCCAACGCTGAGTCTGACTATGGCAAACATCGATCAAATGGAAGGGCAGGGGAATGCCTTTGCGACCGAGCTTTCTGGAAACGGATTGTTCACCATCTCGGCAGCGATGCGCCGTAATGAGCTTGATTACGACAAGTTTTATCTGACTATCCCGCAACAAACTGCGAATGCAGTATTGAAAAAAATGGGGGTAAAACGCAAGCCGCTACTTGATAATTCACAGGGGGAGGCATTAAGGGGGGATGAAAGGATAGACGCAACTCCCGGCAAAACTCCATTCATCAAAAAACCGCGCAACGTTATTTTGATTTCAGTGGAAAGCCTCTCCGCCTCGTTTGTCGGCGCTTATGGGGCGACTCAAGGGTTGACGCCGAATATCGATGAGCTGGCGCGAGACGGCATGAAATTCGAACAGGTTTATGCAACCGGCACCCGCACTGTGCGTGGCCTGGAGGCGCTCTCTCTGGGCACGCCACCGATACCCGGACAGGCGATTGTGCGCCGGCCCAAGAACGAACATCTTGTCACCATTGGAGAGCTGCTGGAGCATCAGGGATTTTCTCCGTTCTACTTTTATGGTGGCTACGGTTATTTCGACAACATGAACGCCTATTTTGG
>JANONV010000207.1:0-2841 GCA_031421015.1 Gallionella sp.
CATCAAGGATAAATTCAACATACCGCAAATCTCCACCGGCGACATGTTGCGCGCGGCGGTCAAGGCCGGCACCCCGCTGGGGATCGCGGCCAAAAAGGTGATGGATGCGGGCGGGCTGGTCTCCGACGACATCATCATCAATCTGGTGAAAGAACGCATCAAGGAGCAGGACTGCGCCAACGGATTTTTGTTTGACGGCTTCCCGCGCACCATCCCGCAAGCGCAAGCGATGAAAGACGCGGGCATTCCCATAGACTATGTGGTGGAGATCGAAGTTGCGGACAGCGAAATCATCAAGCGCATGAGCGGTCGGCGCGTGCATCCGGCTTCCGGGCGCACCTATCACGTCGTGTTCAATCCTCCCAAGGTGGCGGGCAAGGACGACCTCACCGGTGAAGACCTGGCACAACGTCCCGACGATGCGGAAGACACCGTCATCAAACGTCTGGATGTGTATCACCAGCAAACCAAACCGCTGGTTAATTACTACACTGCCTGGGCGCAATCGGGCGATGCCAAAGCCCCGAAGTGCGTACACATTCCCGGCGTGGGCAATGTGGACAGCATACGCGACAAAATTTTCACATTACTTTAAGGTGAAATAATCATACCCAGCAAACCGGTTCTGACACTGGAACATGCCCAACTCATTGCCACCGCGGCCGAAGCCGAGGCGAAACAAAACAACTGGCGCGTAGTCGTCGCAGTGGTGGACGACGGCGGGCATCTGCTGTATTTGCAGCGTAACCACGACACCCGGTTCGGCAGCGTGGAAATCGCGATACAAAAAGCGCGTGCCGCAATCGCCTTCCGCTGCCCCACCAAGACCTCGGAAGATGCGGTGATGGGAGGCCGCTTGATACACCTCGCCCTGCCCGGCGTGATCCCTGCCGAAGGTGGTGTGCCGCTGGAAATCGGCGGCGTGATGGTGGGTGGCTTGGGCGTCAGCGGTGTGCGCGCATTCCAGGACGGGCAGGTCGCTGCGGCGGGCGTGGCGGCATTGGCGCAAATATAAGCATGTTATATTCGCTAGAAACACTCATTCCAGAGCTGCGCGGTGATCATCATTTCATCGCTGACAATGCCGCCGTCATCGGCGCGGTGATCCTGGAGAACCAGGTCAGCATCTGGTTCAACGCCGTGTTGCGTGGCGACAACGAACCCATCCACATCGGCGCGAACAGCAATATCCAGGATGGCGCGGTGCTGCACACCGACCCCGGCGCGCCGCTGACCGTCGCAGCGAACGTCAGCGTAGGCCACCATGCGACCTTGCACGGTTGCACCATAGGCGAAGGCAGCTTGATCGGCATCCAGGCGGTGTTGCTCAATCACTGCGTCATCGGAAAAAACTGTCTGATCGGCGCGAATACGCTGATCACTGAAGGGAAGATCATCCCCGACAACTCGCTGGTAGTCGGCTCGCCGGGGAAAATTTTGCGCACCCTCACCTCAGCCGAAATCGCCTCACTACAAGCCAATGCCGCGCATTATGTCGAAAATCTGTCGCGCTATCGCGGCGGGCTGCGTCCCTATCCGCGTCCGCCAGGTAAATAAAAACATGCCATTATTCAAAATCCGAAGTATGCTAATGTCTGAAGTTGCTGGGGGGTGTTCCGGTATTCGTTTTCACTACTGGGGCGGTTAATCGAATTTATTAAGGGGGATAACATGTCGGGTGTTATATCTGGTGGTTTGATATTTGCGTTGGTGTGTGCAATCGCAGCATTGCTGTATGGTGCGGTTTCGATTAAATGGATTTTGGGCAAGTCAACCGGCAACCCGAGAATGCAGGAAATTGCGGCGGCCATCCAGGAAGGCGCTTCCGCCTACCTCAATCGGCAATACACCACGATCGGCATTGTCGGTGCGATACTGTTCGTCATCATTCTGGTCACGCTGAAATGGCCGACGGCTGTCGGCTTCGCGATCGGAGCGATCCTGTCGGGATTGACCGGCTATATCGGCATGAACGTGTCGGTGCGCGCCAATGTGCGCACTGCCGAAGCCGCCAAGGAGAGTCTGAACGCGGCATTGAACGTATCCTTCAAGGGCGGCGCGATCACCGGCATGTTGGTGGTGGGCTTAGGGTTGCTCGGCGTGGCGGGCTATTACGCTTTCCTCACCCTGATGATGGGCACCAGCAGCGCAGAGGCGACGCACGCGCTGGTCGGCCTGGCCTTCGGCGGTTCGCTGATTTCCATATTCGCCCGGCTTGGCGGCGGCATTTTCACCAAAGGTGCCGACGTTGGCGCCGATCTGGTGGGCAAAGTCGAAGCGGGTATTCCAGAAGATGATCCGCGCAATCCTGCGGTGATCGCCGATAACGTCGGCGACAACGTCGGCGACTGCGCCGGTATGGCGGCTGATTTGTTCGAAACTTACGCGGTCACCATCATTGCCACCATGCTGTTGGGCGGCCTGATGATTGCCGGCTCCCCCGAAGCGGTGATCTACCCGCTGGTGCTGGGCGGCTTCTCCATCATCGCCTCCATCGTCGGCAGCTTCTTCGTCACGGCGCGCGAGGGCGGCAAAATCATGAACGCGCTGTATCGCGGCCTGGCCGTCTCTGCCGTGCTGGCGGCTATCGCCTTCTATCCGATCACCACCATGATGCTGGGCGAGGGCGTAACGATAGGCGGCGAACTGGTCACGTCGCTGAACCTGTACTTTGCCACCCTGATCGGCCTGGCGCTGACCGCTGCGATGGTATGGATCACCGAGTACTACACCGCCACCGAGTACGCGCCGGTGCGCCATATCGCCGAGGCGTCCACCACCGGCCACGGCACCAACGTGATCGCCGGCCTGGGCGTTTCGATGAAGTCCACCGCCGCCCCG
>JANONV010000208.1:0-3574 GCA_031421015.1 Gallionella sp.
TTGCGCCTGGCGGGTGAGTTGATCGACGCGTCTGAAGGGCGTGGCGGCGCAGTCAAAAAGCGTGAAGAAGTGCACCGTATGGCTGAAGCAAACAAGGCGTTCTCGCACTTCCGTTTTTAATTTGAGCGGGTAGCTCGTAGCTTGTAGCGGGTAGCTAACCCGGGTTTGCTACCAGCTACTGGCTACTAGCTACCAGCTTGATAACTTTTAGGTAACTACCGTGGCACGAAAAACACCGATTGAGCGATACCGGAATATTGGTATCAGCGCGCACATAGATGCGGGCAAAACCACGACCACTGAGCGCGTCCTGTTCTACACCGGCGTTTCGCACAAAATCGGCGAAGTTCATGATGGCGCCGCCGTAATGGACTGGATGGAGCAGGAGCAGGAGCGTGGTATTACCATTACTTCTGCCGCCACTACTTGTTACTGGAAAGGGATGGACAAAAACTATCCCGAGCACCGGATTAACATTATTGACACGCCGGGGCACGTGGACTTTACTATCGAGGTAGAACGTTCCATGCGTGTGCTGGATGGCGCATGTATGGTGTATTGCGCGGTGGGCGGTGTGCAGCCGCAATCGGAAACCGTGTGGCGTCAGGCCAACAAATATAAAGTGCCGCGCTTGGCCTTCGTCAACAAGATGGATCGCCAGGGTGCAAATTTCTTTAAGGTTTATGACCAGATGAAGGCGCGTTTGCGCGCCAACGTCGTGCCGATACAAGTGCCGATTGGCGCGGAAGAAAAGTTTGAAGGCGTGATCGATCTGGTGCGCATGAAGGCCATCTACTGGGATGATTCTACTCAGGGCATGAAGTTTGAGTTGCGCGATATTCCGGCGGATCTGCAGGCGTTGGCCAAGGAGTGGCACGACAAGATGGTGGAAAGCGCGGCCGAGGCCAGTGAAGAGATGATGGATAAATATCTCAATGGCGGAGCTTTATCCGAAGCGGAGATTAAGCAAGGTTTGCGTACGCGCGCCATCGCTGGCGAAATTGTACCCATGCTGTGCGGCTCGGCTTTCAAAAACAAGGGCGTGCAGGCCATGCTGGATGCGGTGATTGACTATCTGCCGGCACCGACCGATATTCCGCCAGTCAAGGGCATGTTGGAAAATGAATCGATAGGCGAGCGCAAGGCGAGTGACACTGAGCCGTTCTCAGCGCTGGCGTTCAAGATTATGACGGACCCATTTGTGGGCCAATTAATTTTCTTCCGCGTGTATTCAGGCATGCTGAAATCGGGCGATACCGTTTATAACCCGATTAAAGGCAAGAAGGAGCGCATAGGCCGTATCCTGTTGATGCATGCTAACGAGCGTGAAGAAATCAAGGAAGTATTTGCCGGTGATATTGCCGCTGCGGTCGGCCTCAAGGATGCGACTACGGGAGATACGCTGTGCGATCCGGCCAAGGTGATTATGCTGGAGCGCATGATATTCCCGGAGCCGGTGATACACGTTGCAGTAGAGCCCAAGACCAAGGTGGATCAGGAGAAGATGGGTATGGCGCTGAATCGCCTGGCGCAGGAAGACCCTTCTTTCCGCGTGCGTTCTGATGAAGAATCGGGGCAGACTATTATTTCCGGCATGGGTGAGTTGCATCTGGAGGTTCTGGTTGAACGCATGAAGCGTGAGTTTGGCGTGGAAGCCAATGTCGGTGCGCCGCAAGTAGCGTATCGCGAAGCCATCCGCAAATCGGTTGAAGTCGAAGGTAAATTCGTCAAGCAGTCCGGTGGCCGCGGCCAATATGGTCACGTGTGGTTGAGGGTCGAACCCAATGAAGCTGGCAAGGGCTTCGAGTTCGTGGATGGCATCAAGGGTGGCTCCGTGCCGCGTGAATTTATTCCGGCGGTCAGGAAGGGGCTGGAAGAAACGCTGCCGAATGGTGTGCTGGCTGGTTTCCCGGTGGTGGATATTAAAGTCACCCTGTTTGATGGTTCCTACCATGACGTGGACTCCAACGAAAACGCCTTTAAAATGGCGGCTTCGATGGGCTTCAAGGACGGAATGCGCAAAGCCAGCCCGGTGCTGCTGGAGCCGATGATGTCGGTCGAGGTGGAAACGCCGGAAGATTACACAGGTACCGTGATGGGCGATCTCTCATCACGTCGCGGTATGGTGCAGGGTATGGATGACATGGCCGGTGGCGGCAAGGTGGTGAAGGCCGAAGTGCCTCTGGCCGAAATGTTCGGTTACTCCACTGCACTGCGTTCTGCAACCCAAGGCCGTGCGACTTACACGATGGAATTCAAGCATTACACCGAGGCGCCCAAAAGCGTCGCCGAAGCGGTGATGAGTAGCAAAAAATAAGAATTGTAGGATGGGTGAAGCGAAGCGTAACCCATCGTTTCGCTATCCGTTAATTATTTTCGGCGTTTAATGAGGAAAAATCATGGCAAAGAGCAAATTTGAACGCACCAAACCACACGTAAACGTGGGCACCATCGGCCACGTCGATCATGGCAAAACCACCCTGACTGCGGCCATTACCACCGTCATGTCCAAGAAATATGGCGGCGAAGCCAAAGCGTACGATCAAATTGACGCAGCGCCGGAAGAAAAAGCGCGCGGCATCACCATCAACACCGCCCACGTCGAATACGAGACGGCCAACCGCCACTACGCCCACGTCGACTGCCCCGGCCACGCCGACTACATCAAAAACATGATCACCGGCGCCGCCCAGATGGACGGCGCCATCCTGGTCGTCTCTGCTGCCGACGGCCCCATGCCGCAAACGCGCGAACATATCCTGCTGGCGCGCCAGGTTGGCGTCCCCTACATCATCGTCTATATGAACAAAGCCGACATGGTGGATGACGCCGAACTGCTCGAACTGGTGGAAATGGAAATCCGCGAACTCCTGTCCAAATACGAATTCCCCGGCGACGACACCCCGATCATCATCGGCAGCGCGCTCAAAGCCCTGCAAGGCGACCAATCCGAAATGGGCGAACCGTCCATCTTCCGCCTGGCCGAAGCGCTGGACAGCTACATCCCCATGCCCAAACGTGCGCTGGATGGCGCCTTCCTGATGCCGGTTGAAGACGTCTTCTCCATCTCCGGTCGCGGCACCGTGGTCACTGGACGTATCGAGCGCGGCATCGTCAAAGTCGGCGAAGAAATCGAAATCGTCGGCCTCAAACCCACCCTCAAAACCATCTGCACCGGTGTGGAAATGTTCCGCAAACTGCTGGATCAAGGCCAAGCCGGCGACAACGTCGGCGTCCTCCTCAGAGGTACCAAGCGCGAAGAAGTCGAACGCGGCCAAGTGCTATGCAAACCCGGCTCAATCAAGCCGCACACCAAATTCACCGCAGAAATCTACGTCCTGAGCAAAGACGAAGGCGGTCGCCACACCCCGTTCTTCCAGGGTTATCGCCCGCAATTCTATTTCCGCACCACCGACGTAACCGGTGCGGTCGAACTGCCAGCGGGTACCGAAATGGTCATGCCGGGCGACAACGTCTCGGTGACGGTGGCGCTGATTGCCCCGGTGGCGATGGAAGAAGGTCTGCGCTTCGCGATACGCGAGGGCGGGCGGACCGTGGGTGCCGGGGTGGTGGC